>JAEWAG010000327.1 GCA_023391775.1 Pseudomonadota bacterium
CGGCCGCGGGGGGTGGCGGGGGCCGCGGGCCGGCGGTACCGGCCCGCATTATCTGTTACGCCAACTGCTGCGAACGCAGCGTCGCGGCGAAGTCGGTCAGGGACATTGTGCCCAAATCTTCACCGGAACGCGTACGCACCGCCACCGCGCCGTTCTCCTTCTCGCGGTCACCGACCACCAGCAGGTACGGCACGCGCTGCAGCGTGTGCTCGCGGATCTTAAAGCCGATCTTTTCGTTCCGCAAATCGGCCTCGACCCGGAAGCCTTGATTTGCAAGGGTTTTGGCAACTTCGTTCACATATTCAGCCTGGGCGTCGGTGATGTTCATCACCACGGCCTGGACCGGGGCCAGCCAGGCCGGGAACTGGCCGGCGTGGTGCTCGATCAGGATGCCGATGAAGCGCTCCATGGAGCCCACGATCGCGCGATGCAGCATGACCGGGTGCCTGCGCTGGCTGTGTTCGTCCACGTACTCGGCGCCCAGACGGCCCGGCATCATGAAATCGACCTGGACCGTGCCCAGCTGCCACGTGCGGCCGATCGCGTCCTTGAGGTGGGACTCGATCTTGGGGCCGTAGAAGGCGCCCTCGCCCGGCAGTTCCTGCCACTGCACGCCGGCGGCCGACAGCGCCGAACGCAGCGCGCCCTCGGCCTTGTCCCAGGTGGCGTCATCGCCCAGGCGCGACTCCGGGCGCAGGGCGATCTTGATCTGGATGTCCTCGAAGCCGAAATCGCCGTAGACCTTCAGCGCCTGCTGGTGGAACGCGCGCACCTCCGACTCGATCTGCTCCTCGGTGCAGAAGATGTGGCCATCGTCCTGGGTGAAGCCGCGCACGCGCAGGATGCCGTGCAGCGCGCCCGAGGGCTCGTTGCGGTGGCAGGCGCCGAACTCGCCGTAGCGGATCGGCAGGTCGCGGTAGCTGTGCAGGCCCTGGTTGAAGATCTGCACGTGGCCCGGGCAGTTCATCGGCTTCACCGCATAGGTCCGCTTCTCGGACTCGGTGAAGAACATGTTGTCCTGGTAGTTGTCCCAGTGGCCGGACTTCTTCCACAGGCTCACGTCCAGGATCTGCGGGCAGCGCACCTCGCCGTAGCCGGTGTCGCGGTAGACCTTGCGCATGTACTGCTCGACGACCTGCCATACCGACCAGCCCTTCGGGTGCCAGAACACCAGGCCCGGGGCCTCTTCCTGCAGGTGGAACAGGTCCTGCTGCTTGCCGATGCGGCGATGGTCGCGCTTCTCGGCTTCCTCGATGCGCTGGATGTAGGCCTTGAGCTGCTTCTCGTCGGCCCAGGCGGTGCCGTAGATGCGCTGCAACTGCTCGTTCTTGGCGTCGCCGCGCCAGTAGGCGCCGGAGATGCGGGTCAGCTTGAAGGCCTTCAGGAAACGGGTGTTGGGCACGTGCGGGCCACGGCACATGTCCACGTACTCCTGGTGGTAGTACAGGCCCATGGCGGTCACTTCCGGACCCATGTCCTCGATCAGGCGCAGCTTGTAGTCCTCGCCGCGGGCCTTGAACACCTCGACCACTTCCGCGCGCGGGGTCACCTTCTTGATGACGTCGTAGTCCTGTGCGATCAGCTCGCGCATGCGCTGCTCGATCGCGGCCATGTCCTCGGGCGTGAACGGGCGCTCGGACCAGATGTCGTAATAGAAGCCTTCGGCGATCACCGGGCCGATGACCATCTTGACGTCCGGGTACAGCTGCTTGACCGCGTGACCGACCAGGTGGGCGCAGGAGTGGCGGATGATCTCCACGCCCTCCTCGTCCTTGGGCGTGATGATCCGCAGCGACGCATCGTGGTCGATGGGGTCGCAGGCGTCGACCAGGCGGCCATCGACCTGGCCGGCCACGGTGGCCTTGGCCAGGCCGGCGCCGATGGAGCGGGCGACGTCGAGGACGGTGACGGGGGCTTCGAACTGGCGCTGGCTGCCGTCGGGGAGCGTGATCGTAATCATGATGTAGCCGGTATCCGGGATAAGGGTCGGGTTCGGAAGCGGGTGGCGGGGCGCGCGAGGTATCACCGCTGGCGGCCCCTGCGCCGTCGGCCGGCATGCGGCCAACAAAAAAGCGCCACCAGGCGCCTGCGGGATGGCAGCCTGGGCGCAGGTCAGCGGTAGGCGGTGGTAGTGCTCATGTCGCACGCTCGGCCGGCGGTGTTGCGCGGGCCACCTGCTCCTGGACGCGCCGGCACGGTGCCGGCGGCGGGGGCCCGATTCTATCGCAGCGGCGGCGGGCGGGCGTAGCGCGGGACGCCATGGCATGATCGGAGGCATGGCGGCACCTGTTTTCCCGGCTCGAAGGGGGCCGGCTGCAATGACCATCCGTGGCAAGGCCACCTCGCTCGACATCGCACACCTGGCCGGGGTCTCCCAGCCCACCGTCTCGCGCGCCCTGCGCGGGCATCCCTCGGTCAACCCGGAGACCCGGCGGCGCATCCTGGCCATCGCCCGGGAGCTGAACTACAAGGTCGCCAAGAACGCCTCCAACCTGCGCGCCCAGCAGTCAGGCACCCTGGCCCTGCTGTTCTTCGAGGACCCGACCCCGGACGACTCGCTGATCAACCCGTTCTTCCACTCCATGCTCGGCTCGATCACCCGCGCCTGCGCACGGCGCGGATTCGACCTGCTGGTGTCCTTCCAGCAGCTGTCCACCAACTGGCATGCGGACTTCGCCGACAGCCACAAGGCCGACGGCATCATCCTGCTGGGGTACGGCGACTACCTGGAGGCCGAGTCCCGGCTCCAGCACCTGGTCGAACAGGGCACCCACTTCGTGCGCTGGGGCGCGGCGCTCCCGGACGAGCCGGGCATCTCCATCGGCTGCGACAACTTCCAGGGCGGCCACGACATCACCGCCCACCTGCTGGAGCGCGGCAGCCGGCGCATCGCCTTCCTCGGCAATGCCTCCGAGCATTACCCGGAGTTCCGCGAGCGCTGGCGCGGCTACGAGACGGCGCTGCGCGAGGCCGGGCTGCAGGCCGATCCGCAGCTGCAGGTCGATGCCATCACCACCGAGCAGTCCGGCTACGAGGCGGCCACCGCGCTGCTGGCCGCCGGGCGCCCGTTCGACGGCCTGTTCGCGGCCAGCGACCTGATCGCGCTGGGCGCGATGAAGGCGCTGCGCGAGCATGGCCTGGAAGTGCCCGCCCAGGTCGCGGTGGCGGGCTTCGACGATATCGCCATGGCCAGCTTCGCCCAGCCGCCGCTGTCCACCGTGCAGCAGGACACCAAGCAGGCCGGCGAGGTGCTGGTCGACAGCCTGATCCGGCTGATCCAGCGCGAGCCGGTCGAGAGCCAGCGCCTGCCGGTGCGCCTGGTGCTGCGCGGCTCCAGCCAGCGCCCGGGCTGAGCCCGGCGCGGCTGCCTCACCGCGCCGGCGCCCGCCTTACTGCTTCGGCGTGGCCCGCAGTGCCGCTTCGCGCAGGTCGGTCCGGGTCACCGGGCCATCAAAGAGGAACACCCGCACGCCGTGGGCCGGGACCTCGGCCTTGAGCTGGCGCCCGGCCTTGACGGCCTGGCCGGTGAAGCCATCGCGCCACTGGCCGCGCTGCAGCCACTTCGACACCCGGATGGTGCGTGGCTGGTCGCCCTTGTTGAGCAGCACCAGCGCCGTCTGCGCCTGGCCACCATCCTCGTAGACCCGGTAGAACACCGCGCTGTCCCCGGCCAGCTCTACGTTCAGCTGCACGCCGCGTTGCAGCGCCGGTGACTGCCGCCGCAGCTGGGCGACGCGGCGCAGGCTGGCGTGGATGGGGCTTTCGGCCGCCGCGCGGATGCGCTCGGCGCCGAAGTAGGCGCGGTTGCCGCCATGCTCGGCCTGGCCGCGCATGAAGCCGATCTCCGATCCGTAGTAGACGACCGGGATGCCGCGCGCGGTGAACAGCCAGTTGTGCGCGTCGATGAAGCCCTCGTCGGTGGCATCCATGCGCGGCATGTCGTGGTTGTCGTAGAAGGTGGTCAGCTCGTACGGGTTGGCGTACGGGCCGCCGTCCAGGTACAGGGCCGCCTCCATGCGCTCGAACCCGGCCGTCGCCTTGCGCGAGAACACCTCGTCCATCGCCTGCTTGAGCGGGAAGTCGAGCACGCTGATGCCACCGTTCTCCGGCCGGGTGAACACGGCGATGTTTTCGGCCTCGTAGTCGAAGGCCTCGCCGAACATGAACATGCCCGGGTGGCGCTCGCGGATGCGGTCGGAGAAGGCCTTCCAGAACGGCAGCGGCTGGTGGCGGATGGTGTCGATGCGCAGTGCGTCCACGCCCTGCCCGATCCACTGCAGGTACGCGTCGACCAGGTAGTCCATCACCGCCGGGTTGTCGGCATCCAGGTCGGCAAGCTGGGCCAGGTCGGGCTTGTTGTTGTAGAAGGCGTGCAGCGGATTTCCGGCCGGGTCGAGCTTCTCCGGCGGCAGGTTCTGGTGGTCGGCCACCAGCCGCCCCTCCGCGTCGAACAGCTGGCCGTACTGCGGCTGGGCCACCGGCATCGTCCAGCCGGGCGAGCCGTGGTTGCCCACGACGTCCAGCACGGTCTTCAGCCCATGGCCGCGCAGGCCCGAGGTCAGGCCGGCGAAATCCAGCCCCTCGCTGGGCAGGTGCTCGTCCAGCCTGAAGAAGTTCACGCCCCAGTAGCCGTGGAAGCCGGTCT
>JAEWAG010000340.1 GCA_023391775.1 Pseudomonadota bacterium
GTCCGGTGGCGCGACCGTCGGGGTCGACCGACGCCGGTTCCGGCAGCCAGGGCCCCGGATAGACCTCGCGCCGGCGGCGGGCGGCGCGCAGGCGGTCGATCCCCAGCCGGGCGGCGGTCACCAGCCAGGCTTCCGGATCGGCAATGGCGGCCTGGTCGGCCCGATGCCAGCGCAGCCACGCGTCCTGGACCACGTCCTCGGCGTCGGCCCGGGTCCCGAGCAGCCGGTAGGCCAGGGCCAGCAGGCGCGGCTGATGTCGATGGAATGGATCAACAGGTTCCATGGATCAGGGACGGAACAGCGTGTGCCGGTGTGACAGTGCCCGGCCGGAAGGCCACTTTGGCCTAAAATGGGCGGGTTTTCCGCCCGCCATGAGCCAGCCGTGACCGCTTCCGCCTCGTCCAGCCCGTCCAGCGCCCCGGTGTCCATCCGCCAGGAGGACCTGATCCAGTCGGTCGCCGACGCGCTGCAGTACATCAGCTACTACCACCCGGTCGACTACATCCGGAACCTCGCTGCCGCCTACGAGCGCGAGGAGTCGCCGGCGGCCAAGGATGCGATGGCGCAGATCCTGATCAACTCGCGCATGTGCGCCGAGGGCCACCGGCCGATCTGCCAGGACACCGGCATCGTCACCGTGTTCCTGGAAGTGGGCATGCACGTGCGCTGGGACGACGCGACCATGGGCGTGGAAGACATGGTCAACGAGGGCGTGCGCCGCGCCTACAACCACCCGGACAACAAGCTGCGCGCCTCGGTGCTGGCCGATCCGGCCGGCAAGCGCCAGAACACCCGTGACAACACCCCGGCCGTGGTCAACATCAAGATCGTCCCCGGCAACAAGGTGGACGTGATCGTCGCGGCCAAGGGCGGCGGCTCGGAGGCTAAGAGCAAGTTCGCCATGCTCAACCCGTCCGACTCGATCGTGGACTGGGTGATGAAGACCGTGCCGACCATGGGCGCCGGCTGGTGTCCGCCGGGCATGCTCGGCATCGGCATCGGCGGCACCGCCGAGAAGGCGATGCTGCTGGCCAAGGAAGCGCTGATGGAGCCGATCGACATCCAGGAGCTGGTCGCCCGCGGCCCGTCCAACCGGGTCGAGGAGCTGCGCCTGGAGCTGTACGAGAAGGTCAACGCGCTGGGCATCGGCGCCCAGGGCCTGGGCGGCCTGACCACGGTGCTGGACATCAAGATCAAGGATTACCCGACCCACGCGGCCAACCTGCCGGTGGCGATGATCCCCAACTGCGCGGCCACCCGCCATGCGCACTTCACGCTGGACGGCAGCGGCCCGGTCGCGCTGGATCCGCCGTCGCTGGAGGACTGGCCCAAGCTGACCTACAACCCGGCCAACGCCCGCCGCGTGGACCTGGACAGCATCACCCGCGAGGAAGTGGCCAGCTTCAGGCCCGGCGAGGTGCTGCTGCTCAACGGCAAGCTGCTGACCGGTCGCGACGCCGCGCACAAGCGCATGGTAGACATGCTGGGCCGCGGCGAGCCGCTGCCGGTGGACTTCACCAACCGCTTCATCTACTACGTCGGCCCGGTCGATCCGGTGCGCGACGAGGTCGTCGGCCCGGCCGGCCCGACCACCGCCACCCGCATGGACAAGTTCACCCGGCAGATGCTGGAGCAGACCGGCCTGCTGGGCATGGTCGGCAAGGCCGAGCGTGGCGAGGCGGCGATCGACGCCATCCGCGACAACAAGGCGGTGTACCTGATGGCCGTGGGCGGCTCGGCGTACCTGGTGTCCAAGGCGATCAAGGCCAGCCGGGTGCTGGCGTTCGAGGACCTGGGCATGGAGGCGATCTACGAGTTCGAGGTCAAGGACATGCCGGTCACCGTGGCGGTCGATGCCACCGGCGAGTCGGTGCACAAGACCGGCCCGAAGCAGTGGCAGGCGCGGATCGGCAAGATCCCCGTGGTCGTGGCCTGAGGGCAGGCAACATCGCTGCGCACGGACGGGCCGGCAGCAATGCCGGCCCGTTCTCGTTGGGGCGGGCAGGGTGATAATCGGCCGGTCCCCTGCCAGGAATCGCGCGATGCCCGTCGTCCTCTATGGTTCACAGAGCACCGCCTCGCTGGTCGTGCACTGGCTGCTGATCGAGCTGGGTGTCGAACACGACCTGCGCCAGCTGGATTTCGACCGGCTCGAACACAAGTCGCCTGGATACCTGGCGCTCAATCCTGCCGGCCGCGTGCCCACCCTGGTGATCGACGGCCAGGTGCTGACCGAGTCGGTCGCCATCGCCATGTACCTGGCCGACCTGCATCCGCAGGCCGGGCTGGCGCCGGCGCCCGGCACGCCGGCTCGTGGCGACTACTACCGCTGGATGTGCTTCTGCGTGTACACGCTGATGCCGCACTACCGCGCCTGGTTCTATCCGGACGAACCGGCCGGCCCGGCGCACGCGGAGGCGGTCAAGGCGCGCGCGCGCGTGGCGCTGGAAGCGGCGTGGCAGCAGGTGGCCGAGCACCTGGAGCGTAGCGGCGGCCCGTACCTGCTC
>JAEWAG010000383.1 GCA_023391775.1 Pseudomonadota bacterium
GTGATGAACTGCACGCCGGGCACGGTATCGGCGAAGGCGAGGAAGTTGCGGGTGTTCTGCGGCAGCGCCTCGATCTGCCGCTGGCTGACGTAGCTGGCCACTTCGGAGGTGCGGGTCTCCACCAGCGACTGCGCGGTGACCTGCACCGTGTCCATGGTGGTGGCTTCGGCGCCGGCCGCGGTTTCGGGCAGGCCGCCCACGGCCAGGTCGACGGTCGCGGTCTGGCCGACCTGGACCGTCAGTTCGCGGGTCGCGCTCTGTCCGCCGGCCTCCACCTCCACCCGGTAGGTGCCCGGCGGCAGGCCGGCCAGGGTGTAGCGCCCTTCGGGCGAGACCTGGACCGAGCGGCGCAGGCCGGTGGCGGTGTTGACCGCGGTGACGCTCGCACCGGCGGCCGGCGCGGAGTCTGCGTTGACCTGGCCACGGATGGTGGCGCCGGCGCTCTGGGCGAGCGCGTTACCGCTGCCCAGCACCAGGCAGGCGGCCAATGCGGCGCCGAGGGCGTTCTTCGCGTGACGGTTGGATCCAGGGCGTTTCATGCGGTTCCCTCCCAGCAAGATGGATGAGCCCGTTGGATTCAGGCTGTCTTGTTCTTCCCCGGAGGAGCCGGCCGCACATCGCCGGTGGAGCCGCCGCAGGACGCACGTACCACCAGTTCCGGCGCGATCACCTGGCGGTCTGCAACGTCGTCCTGGTCGCCGGTCGCGCCCTCCGCGCCACCTTCGATCTGCGCAAGCAGGCGTTCCACTGCACGCCCTCCGAGTTCGGCGATACTCACTCGCATCGTGGTCAAGGAGGGGTGAACGAAACGCACCAGCGGGATATCGTCGAAACCCGCCAGCGCCACGTCGCCTGGCACGCGCACACCGGCCTGCGCGAAGGCGTACAGACAGCCCAGCGCCATCATGTCGTTGGCGGCAAACACCGCATCCGGCAGCGCGCCCGCGGCCAGGATGGCGTTGCCGGCGGCATTGCCCGAGGCTTCGTCGAAGTCGCCGGGATACTCGCCCGGCACCGCATCGGCCTGGGCAGCCATCGCCTCGCGGAAGCCACGCAGGCGCTCGCGCGCGTCGTGGTTGAGCGTCGGGCCGGCGATGAAGGCGATGCGCCGGTGGCCCTGCGCCAGCAGGTGGCGGGTCATGGCCATCGCACCGGCATGGTCGTCGATCTCCAGCGCCGGCCACTGCGGGGTGGACTGGCGCGTGTTCACCAGCACCGTCGGCACCGGCGGCAGGTTCTCCTCCAGGAAGCCGGGCTGCTCGGCGAACGGCGACATCACCAGCAGGCCGTCGACCCGGCCGCGCATGGCGCGCAGCGCGGCGGCCTGCTGCTGCGGGTCGCCGTGGTAACTGGACAGCAGCATGTGCCGGCGGTGCGTACGCGCGACCGCGCCGATGCCGCGGATCAGTTCGGAGAAGAACTCGCCGTGCAGGTCCGGCAGGACCACGCCCAGGGTCTGGGTGCTCCGGCTGCTGAGGCTGCGTGCCGCGCCGTGCGGGCTGTAGCGCAGACGCTGCGCCACCTCGTAGACCAGCCGGCGCACCGGCTCGGCGACGTTGGCGTGGCCGTTGAGCGCACGCGAGACCGTTGCCACCGACACCCCGGCCTCACGGGCGACGTCGCGGATCGTGACCGCCTGACGCTCCATCTCCAGCCTCCTGGCCCCGCAGGGGCCGCACGGGGCGGAATGTAAGCGGTTCCAGATGGGCCGCCAAGGCGGTCACGCCGGGGCCGCTCAGCGGGCGGACAGGTCAGCGCAGCACCGGCAGGAACGGCCTGACGTCGGTTCTCGCGTACACGGCGGCGGCGACGTACGGGTCGGCGTCGGCCCAGGCCCGCGCCTCTTCCAGCGAGTCGAACGCGGCGATCACCACACTGCCGCTGAAGCCCGCCGGACCCGGGTCCTCGGCGTCGACCGCCGGGCACGGTCCGGCCACCAGCAGCCGTCCGGCCTCCTGCAGGGCCTGCAACCGGGCCAGGTGGGCCGGGCGCGCCTCGCGCCGCCGTGCCAGGCTGCCCTCTGCGTCATGTCCTTCAATCACGTACCACATCGGTGCGTACCCTCCTGCCTGCGGGGAGCGGACAGTATCGGCGGCCTGTACGGCCCGTGGCACGAGGCTGGACACGCCGGCGGCCAGCGCTTACCCTTGGCCCCACATGCGGCCGTGAACCAGCGGCCCGTCGGCTCCAGACTGCAAGGGCGATGGCCCACAGGGGAATCCGGGCGCGCCATCCGCGACACCCGGCCGCCCGACGACCGATCCGCTGACCGCGTACCGCCACACGCAGACGACCTCCCCGGCATCCGGCCGTCGACCGACGCGCCAGGGCCTGTATTGATGTGCTTGAAGCGGCGCCCGTCCCGTATGCCACGGCGACGTCCGCCATCCGCAGTAGCACTGCGCACCCGCTGTCCCGGTGCGTCGCGTGCGCCCCATCCGGGCATGGCTTTCCGAGCAGATGAGTTCCCAATCCGCGCCTGACGCGACCCTGCAAACATCGACGCCGTCCGCCCCGCAGCAGCAGGAGATGCCGCTGGCGGTGGTGCATGGGCAGCCGCTGCTGCAGATCCCGCAGGACCTGTACATCCCGCCGGATGCGCTGGAAGTCATCCTCGACGCCTTCGAAGGCCCGCTGGACCTGCTGCTGTACCTGATCCGCCGCCAGAACCTGGACATCCTGGACATCCCCGTGGCCGAGATCACCCGGCAGTACGTGGACTACATCAACGTCATGCAGGACCTGCGCTTCGAGTTGGCGGCCGAGTACCTGGTGATGGCCGCGATCCTGGCCGAGGTGAAGTCGCGGATGCTGCTGCCGCGGCCGGTGAGCGAGGAAGGCGACGAGGCCGACCCGCGCGCCGAGCTGGTGCGGCGCCTGCAGGAGTACGAACGCTTCAAGCAGGCCGCCGAGGACATCGACGGGCTGCCGCGGATGGAGCGCGACACCCTGCCGGTGCAGGCCCACGTGCCGGACCGCCAGGCGATCCGCGTGCCGCCGCCGGTGGACCTGCGCGAGATGCTGATGGCGCTCAACGACGTGCTGCGCCGGGCCGAGCTGTTCAGCGGCCACGCGATCCGGCGCGAGGCGCTGAGCGTGCGCCAGCGCATGGGCGAGGTGCTGCAGCGGCTGGACGACGGTCGCTTCCACCGCTTCGAATCGCTGTTCACCGCCGAGGAAGGCCGCCTCGGCGTGCTGGTGACCTTCCTGTCGCTGCTGGAACTGGCCAAGGAGCAGCTGCTGGACATCGTCCAGGACGCTCCGCTGGCGCCGATCTACGTCAAGTCTCTGGCGATCGGCAATACCAATGCCCCGCTGCAGTTCCACAGCGAGTTCGACGAGGGCGACCCCGGCGCCGAGCCGGCGGTGGAATGAGCCGCAACACCTTTCTTCAACCGACCCTGCGAGATCCATGGACCAGGCGCTGATCAACCGCATCGTCGAGGCTGCCCTGCTGGCGGCCAACCAGCCGCTGCCGCTGGCGCAGCTGCACGGGCTGTTCCCGGAGGACGAGCCGGCCCCGCCGGGCAGCGTCGAAGCGGCGCTGGAACAGCTGCGCGAGGCCTGCGCCGGGCGCGGCGTGGAGCTGGTCGAGGTGGCCTCCGGTTTCCGCTACCAGGTCAGGGCCGACGTCCACCCCTGGGTGGCGCGGCTGTGGACCGAGCGCAAGACCCGCTACACCCGCGCCACGCTCGAGACCCTGGCCCTGATCGCCTACCGCCAGCCGATCACCCGCGGCGAGATCGAGCAGGTGCGTGGCGTGGCGGTGAGCAGCAGCATCATCCAGGCGCTGGAGGAGCGCGAGTGGATCCGCGTGGTCGGCCACCGCGACGTGCCGGGCCGCCCCGCCCTGTACGGCACCACCAAACTGTTCCTGGACTACTTCGGACTCAAGCGGCTGGACGAACTGCCGCCATTGTCCGAACTGAAGGACATCGGCGAGCTGGAGCCCCAGCTGCCGCTGGATCCGGATGCGGCCCCGGCCGCCGCCGGCATCGCCTCCGCCGCAGCCCCGTCCACGGACGGCGCCGCCGGCCCGGGCGATGCGACCGCACCCGACGGCGAAGCCGCCACCCCTGCCCCCGCCGCGACGGCGGAGGGCGAACCGGCCGAGGCCGGTGACACCGACTCCCCGGATGCCGAGCTGGCATCCGGTCCCGCAACCCAGGCCACGGACGATACCGATGGCCGGAGCACGACCCATGACTGATTCAACCCCACGCAAGACCCTCGGCAAGCTTTCGCTCAAGCGCAACGAGGACGCCGCCCCCGCCGCCGCCCGGATCGAGGAGCGCCTGCACAAGGTGCTCGCCCAGGCCGGCCTCGGCTCCCGCCGCGCGCTGGAGCAGCGCATCGCCGACGGCCTGGTGAAGGTCAACGGCGAAGTCGCCCAGGTCGGCCAGAGCGTCCGCAGCGGCGACCGCGTCGAGCTGGACGGCCGCGCCTTCGTCGCCTCGGCCCTGACCGAGCCGGCGCGCGTGCTGGTCTACAACAAGCCCGAGGGCGAGGTCACCACCCGCGAGGATCCTGAAGGCCGCCCGACCGTGTTCGACTCGCTGCCGCGCCTGAAGGGTGCGCGCTGGATCGCCATCGGCCGCCTGGACATCAACACCACCGGCCTGCTGCTGCTGACCACCGACGGCGAGATCGCCAACGCGATGATGCACCCGTCCTACGAGGTCGAGCGCGAATACGTGGTGCGCGTGCGCGCCCCGGAAGGCCAGGAGACCGTGCCGGACAACATCGTCGACCGCCTCGCCCGCGGCGTCGCGCTGGAGGACGGCCCGGCCAAGTTCGACCAGATCGAGCGCATCGGCGGCACCGACTCCCACGACTGGTTCAAGGTCGTGGTCAAGGAGGGCCGCAACCGCGAAGTGCGCCGCCTGTGGGAGTCGCAGGGCTGCCAGGTCAGCCGCCTCAAGCGCGTGCGCTACGGCAAGGTCAGCCTGCCGCGCGAGCTGCTGCGCGGACAGTCGCAGGAGCTGCCGGTCGAGCAGGTCGACGCGCTGCGCACCGAGCTCAAGCTCGAGGACACCTCCGCCTCCACCCTGACCCTGCAGCCGGTGATCGGCCAGCGTCGCGCGGCCAAGACCACGATGCGCGTGGGCCAGGGCGGCCAGGCGTACGTCAACGGCCACAACACCGCCGATGAGGGCCGCGAGCTGCGCCGCTTCGACCACGTGCGCGAGGACCGTCGTGGTGGCCGTGGTGGCAAGAAGCCGCACGGCGGCCTGACCGTCAGCGGCGAGATGGCGGCCAAGCAGTCGCAAAAGCCATTCAAGCAGCGCAAGCAGAAGGACCACAACCAGCTGCCGGACGGCAACCCGGCCGCGTTCCGCACCTGGTACGTGCCCGATGGCGTGGGCACCGGCCCCAGCGGCCACCGCAACGC
>JAEWAG010000386.1 GCA_023391775.1 Pseudomonadota bacterium
GTTCCAGGCCCAGCGCGCGCAGCGCGCGGGCGATGGCCGCAGCGGTGCGGGTCTCGTGTCCGCCCAGTTCCGGATGGCGATGGAAGTCGCGCCGCCACTCCACCATCGCCGGGTACTGCGCCCGGGCCGCGGTCGTGGCGACGGACGCGGCGCCCGCGGCGGCGGGCGCGGCCAAACCCGTCAGGGCAGCCAGCAGGCAGGACAGGACCACAGGTTTCATGCGCGCGGCTCCAGCGGGGGACGCCCGATGGTAGCCGCCACGCTAGACGTTGGCCTGTTCCGGCGGCAGCGAGGTCTCGATCGGCGCTGCGCCGGCACCAGCGACGGCGGCCGGCACGTGGCTGTCCAGGCCGTACGAGGTCATCGACAGCGAGCCGTATGCATAGCCTTCGACCAGCGGGCGCGCCGGATGCCCGGCCGCCGCGGCCAGGCCGGCGACATACAGCAGCGGCAGGAAGTGGTCGGGACTGGGCACGGCCAGGCGGTAATCCGGATGCGCGACCAGCGAGGGCACCTCGTGCGGCCGCTCCAGCATCAGTTCACGCGCCGCGTCTTCGAAGCGACGGTTCCAGTCGAACGCGCCGTCGGGCAGGTTCCAGTCGATCGCGCGCAGGTTGTGCACCACGTTGCCACTGCCGATCACCATGATCCCGCGCGAACGCAGCACAGCGAGCTTCGCGCCCAGGGCCAGGTGCCATTCCGGTGGCTTGCGCGCATCGATCGACAGCTGCACCACTGGCACATCGGCTTGTGGAAACGCGTGCACCAGCACCGACCAGGTGCCGTGATCGATACCCCAGCCGTCCAGGTCCGCGCCGACCTGGTCCGGCGCCACCGCATCGGCGACCTCCTCCGCCAGCTGTGGCAGGCCCGGCGCCGGGTACTGCACGTCGAACAGCGCCTGCGGGAAGCCATAGAAGTCGTGGATGGTGCGCGGCACCGGCATGGCCGTGACCGCGGTGGCGTTGACGTACCAGTGCGCGGATACCGCCAGGATCGCGCGCGGACGCGGTGCCGCGGCGCCGAACGCGCGCCAGGCATCGGTGAAGCGGTTGCGCTCCAGTGCGTTCATCGGGCTGCCATGGCCGAGGAAGGCGGCCGGCATCGGGGCGAGGCGGTCCACGTCACACACTCCAGTGGAAAGTCCCGGCCACTCTACGCCGGGACACCGGACGCGGCGGTCGGGGCCACGCAACGGACCGTTCCCGGCCCGGCGCCCCTTCTACGACGCATGCCCGCCGCCGTTCACGCTCTGCTAGGCTCCGCGCCAGTCCCGCGGAGACCTGCATGGCCGCCCACAGCCAGTTCGCGCTGCTGACCCAGCGCCGCTTCCTGCCCTATTTCATCGTGCAGGCGCTGGGCGCCTTCAACGACAACGTCTACCGCCAGGCGATCATCGGCCTGCTGTTCTTCCTGGGCCTGAGCACGGCCGAACGCTCCACCTATGCGGTGATCGCTCCGGCGATCTTCATCGCGCCCTACTTCCTGTTCTCCGCCATCGCCGGGCAGGTGGCCGAGAAGCTGGAGAAGCAGCGCCTGATCGTGCTCACCACCTCGATGGAGATCGCGATCATGTCGCTGGCCGGGGTGGGCTTCCTGCTGCAGTCCATGCCGCTGCTGCTGGTGGCGTTGTTCTGCACCGGACTGCAGTCCACCCTGTTCGGCCCGGTGAAGTATTCGGTGCTACCGGCCATCCTCAAGCCGGAGGAACTCACCGGCGGCAACGGCCTGGTCGAGATGGGCACCTCGATCTCCATCCTTGGCGGCATGATCACCGGCGGCCTGATCTTCCAGCTCGCCGGCGCACACGGACCGCAGGCGGCGGCCGCGGCGATCGTGGCGCTGGCCATCGCCGGCAACCTGGTGGCACGGCTGATTCCGCGCGTGGATGCCGGCGCCCCGGACCTGAAGATCGGCTGGAACCCGCTGCCGGAGTCCATTGCCGTACTGCGCATGGCCCGCGAGCAGCCGGCGGTGCGCAACGCCATCCTCGGCGTGTCCTGGTTCTGGTTCTTCGGCACGGTCCTGACCTCGCAGCTGCCAGCCTGGGCCGAGCTCAACCTCGGCGGTGCCAGTGGTTCGGCGACGCTGTACATCTTCGCGCTGGCCCTGTTCTCCATCGGCACCGGCACCGGCTCGCTGCTGTGCGAGAAGCTGTCCGGGCGCACGGTGGAGATCGGCCTGGTGCCGCTGGGCGCGATCGGCATGAGCGCGTTCCTGCTGGACCTGTACTTTGCCCGCCCCGGTGCCGCGCCGGTGGGCGGGCTTGACCTGGCCGGCTTCCTGGCCCAGCCCGGCAGCGTGCGCATCGTCATCGACCTGCTGGGCATCGGCGTGTTCACCGGCTTCTTCGTCGTGCCGCTGTTCGCGCTGATCCAGAGCCGCACGCCGTCCAGCCAGATGTCGCGCGTGTTCGCCGCGCTCAACATCCAGAACTCCGGCTTCATCGTGCTGGCGGCGCTGGTCGGACTGGGCGCCGGCTCGCTGGGCTGGAGCAGCCCGCAACTGCTGCTGGCCCTGGTGATCGCCAACGTTCTGGTGGCGGCGTGGATCTTCGCGCTGGTTCCCGAGTTCCTGATGCGCTTCCTCAGCTGGGTGCTGGTGCGGGTGCTGTACCGGCTGCGCGTGCGCGGGGTGGAGGCGCACGTGCCCGACGATGGCCCGGCGCTGATCGTGTGCAACCACGTCAGCTACATGGACGCGCTGATCCTGGCTGCGAGCATCCCGCGCCCGGTGCGCTTCGTCATGTACTACCGGATCTTCGACATCCCGGTGATGAGCTGGATCTTCCGCACGGCCCGCGCGATTCCCATCGCCGGCGCGCGCGAGGATCCGGCGCGCATGCAGCGCGCCTTCGACGAGGTGGACGCGGCCCTGGCCGCGGGCGAGCTGGTCTGCATCTTCCCCGAGGGCGCACTGACGAAGGACGGCGGGATCGCCCCGTTCAAGTCGGGCGTGGAACGGATCCTGGAGCGCGCCGCCGCGGCCGGGCGCCCGGTGCCGGTGGTGCCGATGGCGCTGCGCGGCATGTGGGCGAGCATG
>JAEWAG010000042.1 GCA_023391775.1 Pseudomonadota bacterium
CTGCCGATCCCGATCTTGGACGGCGGCCACCTCCTGTATTATTCGGTCGAGTTGATCAAGGGCAGCCCCTTGAGCGAGCGGGCGATGGCTGCCGGGCAGTACGTCGGCCTGGCCCTGCTGGCCGGCCTGATGGGCCTGGCCTTCTACAACGACCTGCTAGGCCTGTTCCCGCGATGAACCCGAAGCACACCGGCGCCCGGCGCCGGCGATTCCTGCCCAGATACCCGCTTTCCACCGGATGTGACATGACGCGATTCCCCGTTCGCCGCCTGCTCGCCCTCGCCCTCGCCTCGTCCCTGAGCCTGTCGGCGATGGCGCAGACGGCCGAGCCGTTCACCGTCGCGGACATCCGCATCGACGGGCTGCAGCGCATCGCCGCCGGCACCGTGTTCACCTACCTGCCGGTCGAGCGCGGCGAGGTGCTGGACCAGGCCGGCGCCGGCGACACCGTGCGCGCCCTGTACCGCACCGGCTTCTTCGAGGACATCCGCCTGGACCGCCAGGGCGACATCCTGGTGATCACTGTCACCGAGCGTCCGGCGATCAACAAGCTGACCCTCAACGGCAACAAGGACATCAAGACCGAGGACCTGATGAAGGGCCTGCAGGACATCGGTCTGGCCGAGGGCGAGACCTTCGACCGCCTGGCCCTGGACCGGGTGACCCAGGAACTGACCCGCCAGTACAACAACCGCGGCAAGTACAACGTCCAGATCACCCCGACGGTGAGCCCGCTGGACCGCAACCGCGTCGACGTGACCATCGACGTCAAGGAAGGCAAGGCGGCCAAGATCCGCCACGTCAACCTGGTCGGCACCGACTCCTTCGACAACGAGGAGATCCTGGACACCTGGGAATCGCGCGAGAGCAGCTGGCTGTCCTGGTACCGCCGCGACGACCAGTATTCCAAGGAGAAGCTCTCCGGCGACATGGAGAAGCTCAACTCCTGGTACCTGGACCGCGGCTACGTGGACTTCAACATCGACTCCACCGAGGTGTCGATCAGCCCCGACAAGCGCGACATGTACCTGACCGCCTCGGTCACCGAGGGCGAGATCTACAAGATCTCCGAGATCCGCGTGACCGGCGACACCATCCTCCCGCAGGAGGTGGTGGAGCGCATGGTGATCCCGAAGGTCGGCGACACCTTCTCGCGCGTGCTGCTGGAGGCCAGCGCCGAGGGCATCACCAACACCCTCAGCAACATCGGCTACGCCTTCGCCCGGGTCAATCCGATCCCGACCCCCAACCGCGCCGACCGCACCGTGGCGATCAACCTGCAGGTCGTTCCCGGCCCGCGCGTGAACGTGCGCCGGGTCGTGTTCAAGGGCAATACCCGCACCTCCGACGAGGTCCTGCGCCGCGAGATGCGCCAGTTCGAGAACGCCTGGTATTCGCAGGCGGCGATCGACCGCTCCACCGTGCGCTTGCGCCGGCTGGGCTACTTCGAGACGGTCGAGGTGGAAACCCCGCAGGTGCCCGGCAGCGGCGACCAGGTCGACGTGGTGTTCAACGTCAAGGAGACCACCTCCGGCGCCTTCGTGTTCGGCCTGGGCTACTCGCAGCTGGCCGGCATGACCGCCTCGATCCAGCTGTCGCAGAACAACTTCCTCGGCGGCGGCAACCGCGTGTCGGTCGAGGCGCAGCGCAGCGACTACCTGCAGCGCTACGCGTTCTCCTACGTCAACCCGTTCTTCACCGACGAGGGGGTGTCGCTGGGATACAACCTGTGGTGGCGCGAGCTGGACTACTCGGACTTCAACACCGCCCAGTACAACAGCACCAATGCGGCGCTGCAGACCGTGCTGGGCCTGCCGATCACCGAGCACAGCTCGGTCTCTCTGCTGTTCGGCATCGACAGCAACCAGATCCAGACCTACCCGGGCTACACCCCGCAGGCGATCGTCGACTACGTGGACGCCGTCGGCCAGCGCACCTTCCACGCCTGGCGCACGGAGCTGGGCTGGGCGCGCGATACCCGCAACGACTTCTTCATGCCCACCAGCGGCACCTACCAGCGCGTGGGCCTTGAAACCACCCTGCCCGGCTCCACCGCCGAGTACTACAAGCTCAACTACGAGTTCTCGCGCTACTGGCAGCTGAGCCCGGCGTTCGTGCTGCGCACCGGCCTCGACCTGGGCTATGGCGACAGCTACGGCAACGACGTCACCCGCAATCTCTGCTACACGCCGCCGTCCTTCGTCGATACCGATGGCGACGGCAAGGCCGACACCTGGGTGCCGGGTGCGGCGCCGTCCGAGCCGTGCCTGCCGGGCTCGCCCGACTACCGCAAGACGGTCACTGCCGACGGCCTGCCGTTCTTCGAGAACTTCTACGCCGGTGGCACCCGCTCGGTGCGCGGCTTCCGCGACAACACCCTCGGCCCGCGCTCGGAGATCATCGGCGGCTACCGCGGCCAGCCGCTGGGCGGCTCGCTGAAGACCGTCGGCCAGATCGAGCTGGTGTTCCCGAAGCTGTTCGACAGCAATGCCGCACGCGTGTCGGCCTTCGTCGACTTCGGCAACGTGTTCAACGGCGTGGACGAGTTCGACGCCGGCGAGCTGCGTGCGTCGGCGGGCGTGGCCCTGCTGTGGCGCGCGCCGGTGGGCCCGATCTCGATCAGCTACGCCTACCCCTTCAAGAAGAAGGAAGGCGACGAGCTGGAGCGCCTGCAGTTCACCTTCGGCGGCGGCTTCTGACCGCTGCCGGAGTGCGGATGCAGGAACGCGAAGGGCGCCGCAAGGCGCCCTTCGTGCATCCGTCCGCGGGGCGTCAGTCTTCGGCTGGTGATGGCGCGTCGGCACCTGGCGCGCGGCTGGCCGCGTCCTCGATCCGGCCCAGCTGGTCCAGCACCGAGGTGGCATAGCAGCCGGCCGGCAGGGCGAAGGACAGCTCCAGCACCGCATCCTCCAGCCAGCGCCAGGCCAGGTCACGCGGGCGCAGCCGCAGTGCGCGGCGTTCCTGGTCCAGCCCGGCCCGTTCCAGGCCCTCGCGCAGCCTGAGCGCGACCGGATCGTCCAGCACCGCCAGCTCCAGCGCCTGGCACGCACCTTCGCTGCGCAGGCTGCCGCGGCCCCACAGCGGGCCGGTGGGGTGGATGTCGAAGGCCGCCAGGCGCTGCGCGATGTCCTCGCCCATCGGCTCCGGGCCGAACACGCTGCGGCTGCCTTCCAGCGCCCAGACCTCGCCTTCGAGCCCGCGCTCCCAGCTGCCATCGGCCACGCGCGCGCCCAGCACCCGGTTGAACAATTCCGAACGCGCGGCGGACAGCAGCATCGAGCGCTGTTCGCGCCCGACCCGTTTGCCGCCGAACATCGCCAGCGCCTTGGCCACGTTGCCGCCGCCATGGCCGAACCGCTGCCCGCCGAATGCGTTGGGCACACCACGCAGCCGCAGCTGCTCCAGGCGCTCCTCCACCTGATCGCGTGCACCTTCGACCTGGCGCAGCACCAGCACGAAGCGGTTGCCCTCCAGCGCGCCGCGCGGCAGCTTGCGCCGGTGCCGTGCCTGCGCCAGCACCCGCAACCCATCCTGTTCCAGCGCCTCCAGCGGCGGCGGCTCGCGCCCCGGCAGCTGCACGCTGAAGCGTTGCACGGTGACCGCATGCCGGTCCTTGAGCCCGGCATACCCGACCGCGACCTCGGGCACGCCGGCCCAGCGCGCGATCAGCCCGGCCACGAAGGCGGTGTTCATGCCGCGCTTCTCGATGGTCAGCAGCAGGTGCTCGCCATCGCCGCTGGCCTCGAAGCCGTCCACCTCCTCGACCCGGAAATCCTCCGCGTGCTCGCGGATGCGCGCCGAAAGCACAGGCGCGCCGAACGCCTGCATCGACCCGCTCACGCGCGCACCAGCAGGGCCACGGCCTGGGCGGCGATGCCCTCGCCGCGGCCGGTAAAGCCCAGCTTCTCGCTGGTGGTGGCCTTGACGCTGACCGCGTCCAGCGCAACCCCGCAGGCTTCGGCGATGCGCTCGCGCATCAGTGCCGCATGCGGGCCGACCTTGGGCCGCTCGCAGACGATGGTGATGTCCGCATTGCCCAGCCGCCAGCCACGGTCCGCCACCAGCGACACGCAGTGGCGCAGCAGGCCAAGACTGTCGGCGCCACGCCAGCGCTCATCGGTCGGCGGGAAGTGCACGCCGATGTCGCCCAGCGCCAGCGCGCCCAGCAGGGCGTCGCACAGCGCATGCAGGGCCACGTCGCCGTCGCTGTGCGCGACCACGCCGCATTCGTGCGGCACGCGCACCCCGCCGAGCATGACATGGTCGCCATCGCCGAAGACGTGGACGTCATAGCCCTGGCCGATGCGGAAGGGAGGAGTTTCGATTGCCATGTCGCAGATCCCGGTCATTGCCGGAAACGCCCGGCACGTCGGCGCCTATTGTGCCTTCCGGGTGCCGGCGCTGCGCGCGCCACCTCGGCCAGCCAGGCAGGCGCGACAGCGCCACCGGGTTCTGCAGCGCATGCGGCAAGGCCGCGGCGATGAAGGCATGGCCGAAGGAGCGCTGACGCCAGTTCATCCAGCAGCAGCTGAAGAAAAAAAGCGGGAACCAGGTGCCGACGAACCAGATCCCGTGACCCAGGCCATGCAGCACGCCCCAGGGCACGCCGGCGGCCAACGTCCGGGAGGTGATGCTCCAGCGCGCCGTGGCACCAGCGCCAGCATCGCGGCCAGCAGCAGGGTCTCCACCGCAGGCGCGGCCAGGACGCCGCCGACGAAGGTGACCCCTCCGCCCCCCAGGTCGGGTTCATCGAGTTCGCTGGACCGAATACCTGCCAGCTCCAGCAGGCCGATCCCCGGGGCGACGCTGGCCATGGCGCCGCCAAACTGGACCATGAAGGCGGGGAAGGACCGCCGCAGCAGGCGCTCGTCCGGCGCTGCCAGCAAGACTGCCTTGAAGAGCCGTGTGATGCGCTTCATCCGGACATGCTGCCCGTCGCGCGGTGCCGCCTCAGCGCCGCGACAGTTCGAACTCGAAGCGCGCCAGGTCAGCGGGGGTGGTGACCTTGAAGTTGTCCTCGCGCCCCTCCACCAGCAGCGGGCGCAAGCCCTGCCGCTCGAAGGCCATGGCCTCGTCGGTGACTTCCACGCCTGCGGCCGCGGCCGCTTCCAGCGCGCGGGTCAGCTGCAGGCGGCGGAACAGCTGCGGGGTGAGCGCGCGCCACAGCCGCTCGCGCGGCTCGGTGCCATCGATGCCGCCGTCGTCGCCGGCCCGCTTGAGGGTGTCGCGCACCGGTGCGGCGAGGATCGCGCCGACCGGATCGGCACGCCCACGCTCCAGCAGCGCATCCAGGTCGGCCAGTGCGAGGTTCGGGCGCGCGGCGTCATGCACCAGCACGAAGTCGTCGGGACGGACCGACTCGGGCAGCGCCTGCAGCGCCGCCAGCACCGAGGCGGCGCGGCTCTCGCCGCCGGTACAGGCCAGCAGCGGCTTGCCGCGGTACTCGTGCCAGCCCGGCCAGCGCGGATCGTCGCCGGACAGCGCCACCACCACCCCGGCCACGGCCGGATGTGCCAGCAGCGCGTCCAGGGTGTGGACCAGCAACGGCCGGCCGGCCACCTCGAGGTACTGCTTGGGAATCTCGCCACCGAAGCGCGTGCCGCGCCCGGCCGCGGGAACCACCGCCCAGACCAGGCCCATCACTCCTCCTCCGCCGGCGGAACCGGTGGCGGCAGCGCGCGCGGCTGCCCGTCCTCCACCACCCGGTAGAACACCTCGCCCGGCTTGATCATCCCCAGTTCGCTGCGCGCGCGCTCCTCGGCCGCGGCCACGCCTTCCTTGAGGTCACGCACTTCGGCGGCCAGGGCGGCATTGCGCTC
>JAEWAG010000082.1 GCA_023391775.1 Pseudomonadota bacterium
CGGCCGCGCTGGACCTGGCCTACGTGGCCTGCGGCCGGCTGGACGCCTATTTCGAGGCCGGCGTGAAGGCATGGGACGTGGCCGCCGGCGTGCTGCTGGTGCGCGAGGCCGGCGGCCGGGTGTGCGACTTCCGCGGCGCCAACAGTGCGCGCATGGACGAGCGCGGCCCCGAGGCCCGCCAGATCATCGCCGGCAACATCAAGGTGGTCGACGAACTGCAGAAGCTCATCGTCAACACCGGTTACGCCGCCGCCTTCAACTGAGGGCCGTCCGGAAGGCCGCCCGGCTTCGGCGGGGCGGCCTTTTTCGTGCCCGCGGAGATGATGCTCGCGCGGCGTCTGGACGCATGCCGGCGATGCGGCGGATCTGCCGGGCCGCTTCGCGGGCCAGCCGGCGGTCGCTCCGCCCCTGCCGCGGCGCCCCAGGCGCACCGGCGCCGATCAACAGCACTCCGTCAGGACCAGCACACCGGCCAGGACCAGCACCCAAAAGAAAGCCGCCCAGGAGGCGGCTTTCCAGTTGCTGCGGACACCCCGTGTGGCTTACGGGCGACGGGCCAGTTCGGCTTCGTCGCGGGCCTTGGGCAGCAGGTCCTGCTTGGTGACCTTGAGGAAGCCGAGGGTCAGCAACGGGCACGCCAGGAAGATCGAGGACAGGGTGCCGATCACCGCACCGATCATCTGGCTCAGGGCCAGGCCTTCCAGCGAGCCACCGCCATACAGGTACAGGGCGAGCACCGACAGGAAGAACACCAGCGAGGTGATGATGGTGCGCGACAGGGTCTGGTTGATCGACCGGTTGAACACCTCTTCCGGCTCCACGCGCAGGCTGCGGAAGTTCTCGCGGACGCGGTCGAACACGACGATGGTGTCGTTGATCGAGAAGCCCATCACCGCCAGCAGGCCGGCCAGGACGGTCAGGTCGAAGTCGCGACCGCTCCAGGCGAAGAAGCCGGCCACCAGCAGCACGTCGAACATGGTGGTGATGATGGCCGAGACCGCGAACTTCCACTCGAAGCGGAAGCCGATGTAGATCAGGAAGCCCACCACCACGAAGATCGCCGCATACATGCCGTTCATGGCCAGCTCGCGGCCGACCTGCGGGCCGACGAACTCGGTACGCATCAGGGTGGCGGCATTGTCCGGCGTGGAGACTGCAGCGAGCACCTCGTCGGCGGTGCGGTTGTTGGCGTCGGTGGTGGTCTGGCCGTCGCGCGGCTGCAGGCGGACCAGCAGGTCGCTGCCGCTGCCGAAGCTCTGCACCTGGGCGCCGCCATAGCCGGCCTCGGCCAGGCGCTCGCGCACCTGGTCGACATTGGCCGGCTGGTCGAAGCGCACCTCGACCACGGTGCCGCCGGTGAAGTCCAGGGCGTAGTTGAACCCCCTGACGATGCCGGCGATCGAGCCCACGAACAGCACCAGGGCCACGGCGATGGCCACCCAGCGCATCTTCATGAAGTCGATGCGGGTATCGTTGGGGATGAGGGACAGCGGGAAGATGTTCATGTTCCGGTTCCTTCCCTCAGACGGCCAGGGACTTGAGCTTCTTGCGGCGGGCATACACGAGGACCGCCAGGGAGCGCGACACGGTGATCGCGGTGAACATCGAGGCCAGGATGCCGATCACCATCGTCACCGCGAAGCCCTTCAGCGGCCCGGTGCCGAAGGCGTACAGGGCCACGCCGGCGAGGATGCCGGTGAGGTTGGCGTCGAAGATGGTGCCGGAGGCCTTCTCGTAGCCGTTGGCGATCGCCGCCTTGGCCGGCACGCCGGCGCGCAGTTACTCGCGGATGCGCTCGTTGATCAGCACGTTGGCGTCCACCGACAGGCCGATGGACAGGGCCAGGCCGGCGAAGCCCGGCAGGGTCATGGTGGCCCCGAACAGCGACATCACCGCCACCACGATCAGCAGGTTGAACATCAGCGCGATGCTGGTGAGCACGCCGAACATGCGGTAGTAGACGGTGAAGAACAGCAGGGTGAACAGGAACGCGTAAAGCACCGCGGTCACGCCACGCTCGACGTTCTCCTTGCCCAGGCTGGGACCGACGATGCGCTCCTCGACGAAGTCCATCGGCGCGGCCAGCGAGCCGGCGCGCAGCAGCCTGGCCAGGTCCTCGGCCTCGCCCTTCTCCAGGCCGGTGGTCTGGAAGTTCTTGCCGAACACGCCGTTGATGTTGGCCACGGAGATCACCTCCTCCTTGACCCGGAAGCTGCGCACTTCCTCGCCATTGACCATGTTCACCTGCGGGATGCGCTCGGTGTACACCACCGCCATCGGCTTGCCGACGCTGGCGCTGGTGAAGTCGAACATGCGGTCGCCGCCGACGTTGTTGAGGGTCACGCTCACCGCCGGCAGGCCGTTCTGGTCCACCGCGCTCTTGGCGTCCACCATCTGGTCGCCGGTGACGATCACGCGCTTGCTCAGCAGCACCGGGCTGCCGTCACGGCGGTAGTAGACCTTCGCTTCCGGCGGCACGCGGCCGGTGGCCACCGCGTCGGCGGCATTGCCGTCGATCACCGCCCGGTACTCCAGGGTGGCGGTCGCGCCGATCATGCGCTTGGCCTCGGCGGTGTCCTGCACGCCGGGCAGCTGCACGACGATGCGCTCCTCGCCCTGGCGCTGGATGATCGGCTCGGCCACGCCGAGCGAATCGATGCGGTTGCGCAGCGTGGTGATGTTCTGCTCGATCGCCGAGCCGGCGATCTGGGCCAGCTCGGCCTCCGGGATGCGCACCACCAGGCGGTTGCCCTGGGCTTCCACGCCCATGGTCGGCAGCGCCAGGGCCAGCGCGGTACGGGCCTGCGCCGGATCGGCGCCACTGCCCAGGGCCACGTGGATGGTGTTGTCCGGGCGCCGGTCCACTGCGGTGTAGCGGATGCGCTTGTCGCGCAGGGTCACCCGCACGTCCTCGGCGTAGGCGTCCACGCGCTTGTCCAGCGCGGCCTTCTGGTCGACCTGCATCACGAAGTGCACGCCGCCCTGCAGGTCCAGGCCCAGCACCATCGGCCGGGCGCCGAAACGCTCCAGCCACGCCGGGACCGTGGAGGCCAGGTTGAGGGCGACGGTGTAGTTCTCGCCCAGGCTGCCGCGCAGGGTGTCGGCGGCGCGGGTCTGCGCGTCGGCGTCATCCAGGCGGACCATCAGGTTGTCGCCTTCGATGGCCACCGACTTGGCCGCCACGCCGGCCGCCTCCAGCGCTCCGGAGACGCGGTCGTCCAGGGCCTGGTCCAGCGCGGCGCCACGGTTGGCGGTGATCTGCACCGCGGAGTCGTTCTGGTAGATGTTGGGCAGCGCGTACAGCGCGCTGATGGCCAGCACCACCAGGATCACCAGGTATTTCCAGCGGGGAAACTCGAGCATTGCAGGACCCCGCGCGGCCGCGCCCCGCGGGACCACGCTCAAAGGTGGGACGGACGGATCAGGCGGACTTCAGCGTGCCCTTGGGCAGCACGTTGGACACGGCGGACTTCTGCACGCGGATGCGGACGTTGTCGGACACTTCGATGGTCACGAAGCTGTCGCCGATCTCGGTCACCACGCCGGCCACGCCGCCGCTGGTCAGGACCTCGTCACCGCGCGACAGCTTGCCCAGCATGGCCAGGTGCTCCTTCTGCCGCTTCATCTGCGGGCGGATCATCAGGAAATACATGATCGCGATCAGGATGATCGGGAACAGCAGCATGCTGAAGCCGCCGCCCTGCGGCGCAGGGGCCGCGGCGATGAAGACGGTCGGGCTCAGGGTGGCGAGAAGGCTCATCGGTGGTTCCTGTCAAGGCGGAAAATAGCCGCGGATTATGCCATAGGGGCGCCGCGGCCCCATTGCAAGCAGGCTCCGGCCTTTTCGCCGGGTCCCGCCCCCTTCGATGTGGCCCCAATGCCGGTCCGCCCCCTGCCCGACCGCGGCATCGGCGCGCAGGTTGCCCCCGGGGGCGCCTGCTTCAGGCGCCGCGCCTGGCGTAGAAGTCGCGCCGGAAGGCCTCGAACCGCCCTTCGGCGATGGCCGCGCGCATGTCGGCCATCAGCTTCTGGTAGTACCAGAGGTTGTGCAGGGTGCCGAGCATCGGGCCCAGCATCTCGTTGCAGCGGTCCAGGTGGCGCAGGTAGCTGCGGGTATAGCCGCCGGCACAGGCCACGCAGCCGCAACCGGGCTCGATCGGGTCCATGTCCCGCTCGTAGCGGGCGTTGCGGATGCGCACCGTGCCGAAGGAGGTGAAGTAGTGGCCGTTGCGCGCGTTGCGGGTGGGCATGACGCAGTCGAACATGTCCACGCCGCGGGCCACGCCCTCGACCAGGTCCTCCGGGCGGCCGACGCCCATCAGGTAGCGCGGGCGGTCCACGGGCAGGCGCGGATGCAGGTGCTCGAGCATGGCGTTGCGCTCGTGCTCCGGCTCGCCCACCGCCAGGCCGCCGATCGCGTAGCCGTCGAAGCCGATGGCCTGCAGCCCGTCCAACGAACGGTCGCGCAGCTCCGGGTAGATGCTGCCCTGGACGATGCCGAACAGCGCCGCGTCATTGCCCAGGCCGTCATGGGCGTCGCGCGAGCGCTGCGCCCAGCGCAGGCTCAGCTCCATCGAGCGCCGGGCCACCTCCTCGGTGGCCGGGTACGGGGTGCACTCGTCGAAGATCATGACCACGTCCGAGTCGAGCACCTTCTGGATCCGCATGCTCTCCTCCGGCCCCAGGAACACCCGGGCGCCGTCGGTCGGCGAGGCGAAGGTCACGCCCTGCTCGGTGATCTTGCGGCGGTGGGCCAGCGAGAACACCTGGAAGCCGCCGGAGTCGGTCAGGATCGGCCCGTCCCAGCGGGCGAAGCCGTGCAGGCCGCCGTGGTCGCCGATCACGTCCAGGCCCGGGCGCAGATACAGGTGGAAGGTATTGCCGAGGATGATCTGCGCGCCCAGCGCGCGGACCTGGTCCGGCATGATCCCCTTGACCGACCCGTAGGTGCCGACCGGCATGAAGGCCGGCGTCTCCACCGTGCCGCGCGGGAAGGTGAGGCGGCCGCGGCGGGCGGCGCCATCGGTGGTCTGGAGCTGGAACTGCAGTCGGGACATCGGATCGGGGCACGGCGACGGGGCCGCGTATTGTCGCCGATCGGCGGGGACGGCGTGGCCTCGCCGCCCCCTGCCCCGTGGCCTCAGCGCTGGAACAGCGCGATGCTCTCCACGTGCGCGGTGTGCGGGAACATGTCCATCACCCCCGCCGAGACCAGCCGGTAGCCGCGCTCGTTGACCAGGAAGCCGGCGTCGCGGGCCAGCGAACCGGGGTGGCAGCTGACGTAGACGATGCGGTCGATGTCCTGCAGCGGCAGCTGGCGCAGCACCTCCTCGGCGCCGGAGCGCGGCGGGTCCAGCAGCAGGCGGTCGAAGCCCTGGCGCATCCACGGCGTGCCGCGCTGGTCCTGGGTCAGGTCGGCGGCGAAGAACTGCGCGTTGGCCAGGCCGTTGCGCTGGGCGTTGGCACGGGCGCGGGCAACCAGGCCGGCATCGCCTTCCACGCCCACCACCTCGCGCACCTGGCGCGCCAGCGGCAGGGTGAAGTTGCCCAGGCCGCAGAACAGGTCCAGCACCCGGTGGTCCGGCGCGGTGTCCAGCATCTCCAGGGCGCGGGCGATCATCTTCTCGTTGAGCCGGGCGTTGACCTGGATGAAGTCCAGCGGCTGGAACGCCAGCTCCACGTTCCACTGCGGCAGGCGGAAGGACAGCTCCGGCGCCGGCTCCTCCAGCGGATGCACGCTGTCCAGGCCCTTGGGCTGCAGGAAGATGCTGAAGCCGTGCTCGCGGCCGAACGCGGCCAGGGCGGCGCGGTCGGCCTCGCCCAGCGGCACCAGGTGGCGAACGGTCAGGGCGATGGCGTCGTCGCCGGCGATGAATTCGATCTGGGGGATGCTCTCGCGCGCCTGCAGGCCGTCGACCAGGGCCGACAGCGCGGCCACCTTCATCCCGATCTCCGGGATGGTGGTGTGGCACTCGCGCAGGTCGGCGACGAAGCGCGGGTCCTGCTCGCGGAAGCCGACCAGGGTCTTGTCCTTCTTGTTGACCCGGCGCACCGAGAACCGGCCCTTGCGCCGGTAACCCCAGCTGCCGGCGGTCAGCGGCTCGAGCACCTGGCCGGGCTGGACCTTGCCGATCCGCTCCAGGTTCTCCAGCAGCACGCCCTGCTTGGCGAGGATCTGCCGGTCCTCGGCCATGTGCTGCAGCACGCAGCCGCCGCAGGTGCCGAAATGCGGGCAGCGCGGCAGCACGCGGTCGGGCGAGGCTTCCAGCACTTCCAGGGTGCGGGCCTCGTCGAAGCGGCGGCTGCGCGCGGTCGGTTCGGCCAGCACCAGCTCCCCCGGCAGGGCGCCGGCGACGAACACGGCCTTGCCGTCCTCGCGGCGGGCGACGCCGCGGCCGTCATGGCTGAGGTCGGAGATGCGGATCTGGAACGGGGTACGGTCGATTCGGGCCACGTGGCGTAGGGCTTCGGGACGGCAGGGGGCGGGCATTATCCCGGAATGGGCCGGGCAGGTGTCCGAACCGTGATCGGCGGCGGTTGCCACCGGGCGTCAAAGCGCTACGATTGGCCCCAGCCGACAGGGAGTCAGCCGCATGGGATCGCGAGATCCGTATCCGACCGCCGCGCCGCGGATCCTGCTCGTCGAGGACGACGGAATCAGCCAGGCGTATTTCCGCGCCGTACTTGAAGCCATCCCCGCCACGGTGGACCTGGTGGCCACCCAGCAGCAGGCCCTCGCCCACGGCACGGCCGAGCGTCACGACCTGTGGCTGATCGACCTCAACCTGCCCGACGGTTCCGGCCCGGAGCTGCTGCAGAAGCTGCAGGCGCACTGGCCCGATCCGCCGCCGGCCCTGGCCCATACCGCCCATTCGGACGCTGAAGCCCACGCCCCGGCGGTGCGGGCCGGTTTCCGCGAGGTGCTGGTCAAGCCGATGCCCAGCAGCCAACTGCTGCAGGCGGTGCGCGCGGCACTGGCCTCCTCCGGCTCGCTGCCGGACTGGGACAACGCCGCCGCGGCCGAAGCCCTCAACCACGACCAGGAGAACGTGCGCGTGCTGCGCCGCATGTTCCTGGACGAACTGCCCGGCGCCCGCGAGGAAGTCCTGGCCAGTGCGCGCCGTGGCGACGCGGCCGCGGTGCGGGCCCGGCTGCACCGGCTGCAGGCCGGCTGTGGCC
>JAEWAG010000112.1 GCA_023391775.1 Pseudomonadota bacterium
TCAAGGGCGTGCGCGTGACCGGCTCGCTGCACATGACCATCCAGACCGCGGTGCTGATCGAGACGCTGAAGGACATCGGCGCCGACGTGCGCTGGGCCTCGTGCAACATCTTCTCCACCCAGGACCATGCCGCCGCGGCGATCGCCGCCTCCGGCACCCCGGTGTTCGCCTGGAAGGGCGAGACCCTGGAGGAGTACTGGGACTGCACGCTGGACGCGCTGACCTTCACCCTGCCCGACGGCACCCTGACCGGTCCGGAGCTTGTGGTGGATGACGGCGGCGACGTGACCCTCCTGATCCACAAGGGCTACGAGCTGGAGCAGGGCGATGACAGCTGGGTCAACTCGCCTTCCGGCAGCCACGAGGAGCAGGTGATCAAGAACCTGCTCAAGCGCGTGGCCACCGAGCGTCCGGGCTACTGGACCCGCGTGGTCGCCGACTGGAAGGGCGTCTCGGAGGAGACCACCACCGGCGTGCACCGCCTCTACCAGCTGGCCCAGGCCGGCAAGCTGCTGGTGCCGGCGATCAACGTCAACGACTCGGTCACCAAGTCCAAGTTCGACAACCTGTACGGCTGCCGCGAGTCGCTGGCCGACGGCCTCAAGCGCGCCCTCGACGTGATGCTGGCCGGCAAGGTGGCCGTGGTCTGCGGCTACGGCGACGTGGGCAAGGGCTCGGCGGCCTCGCTGCGCGCCTACGGCGCCCGCGTGATCGTCACCGAGATCGACCCGATCTGCGCGCTGCAGGCGGCGATGGAAGGCTACGAGGTCAAGACCGTCGAGGACACCCTCGGCGAGGCGGACATCTATGTCACCACCACCGGCAATAAGGACATCATCCGCCTGGAGCACATGCAGGCGATGAAGGACCAGGCCATCGTCTGCAACATCGGCCACTTCGACAACGAGATCCAGGTCGATGCGCTGTATGCCTCCGGCGCGGTGAAGACCAACATCAAGCCGCAGGTGGACAAGTTCACCTTCGCCGGCGGCAACAGCATCTTCCTGCTGGCCGAGGGCCGCCTGGTGAACCTGGGCTGCGCCACCGGCCACCCGAGCTTCGTGATGTCCAACTCCTTCGCCAACCAGACCCTGGCGCAGATCGACCTGTGGGCCAACAAGGACCGCTACGGGCACAAGGTCTACATGCTGCCCAAGCAGCTGGACGAGGAAGTCGCGCGCCTGCACCTGGAGAAGATCGGCGTGAAGCTGACCAGGCTGACCCCCGAGCAGGCCGACTACATCGGCGTGTCGGTGGATGGCCCGTTCAAGCCGGAGCACTACCGCTACTGAGCCGCGTCCCCGGACGCAGGCTGCAACCGGAACGGGCGCCGCGAGGCGCCCGTTTCCGTTTCCGCTTTCGCTTCCCCTGCCCTGGCCTTACGCCTGCTGCGCTAGCGCCGAGCCCGGCACGTGCCGCTCCGGTGCCGGCGGCGGCCCCGGGACCGGCGCAGACACCGGCGCGGGAGACGCGGGAGCGGCCGCGGCAGCCGGAGGCGCGGCGGTCTTCATCGCGATCGAGCGGATCGCATCGGAGACCCCGGTCAGCGGCACCCGTTCGGACAGGCGGCGGAAGGTGTCGCTGCTGTCGTAGCCGGAGCTGTCCACCAGGTAGCTGTCGTACATCGACAGCAGCTCCTGACAGGCCGAGGCCAAGGCGCGCTGGCTGCCGGCGGCCAGCGCCTTGCCGACCCGGTCGAAGGTGTGGAGGCAGTCGGACAGCCACAGCAGGTCGTAACGGGCCTTGTTGTGCTCGGGCCCGTAGTGGCCGCGGGTATAGGCGCTGTGGTCGCGGATGGCGGTGGCCACCCGGGCCACGTGCTCGAACAGGGTGCCGATCTCGCCGGAGATGTCCAGGCAGTCGATCATCACCGTCGGCACCGGCCGCTCGGCCGGCCCGGACCCGTTTTCCTGCGCGGCCTGGCGCAGGCTGGCGTGCTCGCGCTGCAGCGCCTCGAACTGCAGCGCCACGGCCGCGGCCTTCTCCTCTGCCCGGCGCAGCGCGGTGCGGTAGCGGGCGTTGCGGTCCTGGGCCTGGCCGTGGGCCTGGCGCTCGTTGCGCAGGCGCCGCGCGTACACCGTGGCCAGCACCGTGGCACAGATGGCCCAGCCGGCGAAAACGCTCATCAGGATGATCGGGAAGATGCTCATGCGCTGGATCGGCCGTTGCGGAGGGTCGTGCCGGCACCGGGCACGCCGGGCCACAGCCCACTGCGGGGCTGGCACCGATAGATCGGCCGCGCGCGCCGGATCCTGAGGGCGGATGCGCGATTGCCCGCTCAGGGGCGCCAGTTGGCGTTGTTTTCCCAGAATTCCACGCTGCGGCGGTAGGCCTCCCGGTCCAGCGGCACGCCCGATCCGCCCTCCTCCACGCCCAGCGCGTTGCGCATCATGGTCACCGGCGCCATCGGGATCTCCTCCGGCTCGCGGGTGTAGAGGCAGCCGACCACGCCCCAGTCCGCCTCGATCGGGCTGCCTTCCTTTGCCAGCTGCCCGCGGCTGTACAGGATCACCACCAGGTAGTCGGCCACCGGCGGCTCCACGCCCTCGAACCAGCGCACCAGCACCGGCAGCTCCCCGCGCGTGCGCGCCTCGTAGCCCGAGCGCAGCAGGTGGCGGTTGGCGTCGGTCACCGGCACGGTCAGGCAACGGGTGCTGGTCCAGTTGCGGTGCACGTGCAGCTTGCAGAACGGCGCATAGCCGTCGAGCACCTGCAGCGGCGCGTTGGCGTTGAGGTACTGCTCGAACTCCGCGGCGGTGCAGTCGCGGATGGTGTTGCCACGTGGCTGGCGCGGGAACAGGCGGGTACGGGCAAACGGCGTCAGGACGATGGACATGGATGGCGGGAACTCGGGACCGGCGGCGAGTCTAGCCGACCGGCGCACGGTTCCCGCTGCATCTGCAACCAGTTTTTCCATCCATCGCGATAAAGAGATATGATCGCCGCGTTCTACCGGACCGCCGTGATGACGCAGATCAGTTTCGAGTTCTACCCGCCCAAGACCGACGAACAGCGCGCGCAGCTGGACCGCGCCGCGGCGCGGCTGGCGGCCCACGCGCCCGAGTACGTGTCCTGCACCTTCGGCGCCGGCGGCTCCACCCTCAGCTATACCGCCGAAACCGTGCGCCACCTCAACCAGCACCACGGCTTCGAGGCCGCGCCACACCTGTCCTGCGTCGGCGGCAACCGCGAGGAGATCCGCGAGCTGCTCAAGCTGTACCGGGCGATCGGCTGCGGCCGCATCGTCGCCCTGCGCGGCGACCTGCCCTCGGGCATGGGCTTTCCCGGCGACCTGCGCTACGCCGCCGAGCTGGTGGAGCTGATCCGCGCCGAGCACGGCGACCGCTTCCGCATCGAAGTGGCGGCCTACCCGGAGACCCATCCCCAGGCCGAGGACGCGCTGGCCGACCTGCGCCACTTCAAGGCCAAGGTCGATGCCGGTGCCGATGCCGCCATCACCCAGTACTTCTACAACGCCGACGCCTATTTCCGTTTCGTCGACGATGCGCGCCGGATGGGCGTGGAGGTGCCGATCATCCCCGGGATCATGCCGATCGCCAATTTCACCCAGCTGCGGCGCTTCTCGGAGGCGTGCGGCGCGGAGATCCCGCGCTGGATCTCCCGGCGCATGCAGGCCTTCGGCGACGACGCGGCCTCGGTGCGGGAGTTCGGCGCGGACGTGGTCGCCGACCTGTGCCGGCGCCTGGCGGACGGCGGCGCGCCCGGGCTGCACTTCTACACCCTCAACCTGGCCCGTCCGACCGAGGCGGTGCTGCAGCGCCTGGCCTGAACCCCACGCCCGGGCCCATCGCTTCTCCTCCACGCACCCCGCCGCTACGCTTCGGGCATGCCCCGCCGCCTGCCCCCGCTGTGCTGCCTCGGCCTGCTCCTGGCCGGCGCGGCCCTGCCCGGAGCGGCGCCTGCGCAGAAGGTGCAGCGCTGCATCGACGGGTCCGGGCGCACGATCTATACCGACCAGCGCTGCGAGAACCTGGGCGCGACGCCACGCCTGCCGCCGGTGGCAGCCAGCAGCGTTCGAACGGCGCCCGGTCGCGGCCCGGTGCCCGGCGGCTGCCCGCGCAATGTCTCGCAGCTGGCCGGCGAGGTCGGTGCCGCCCTGCGCACCGGTAACAGCAACCGGCTCTCGGCACTCTACGACTGGGTGGGCGTAGCGCCGCCTTCGGCAGCACGCGTGCTGGAGCAACTTGAACGCATGAGCGCACGGCCGCTGGTGGACATCGCCCCGGTGCTGGCGGCAGCGCCCGCCCCGGAACCGCCGGCCGAGCCCGGCATCCCGGCGCCCGCGGCGGAGCCTACGGATTCCGGCAGGCGCGCAGCGGAATCCACGCCACCGCCGGCCGCGCGCTGGCTGCCACGCTGGATCAACCTGGACAGCGATTCACGCGAGGGGCCGGAAACCGCTCCGGCGACGGACACGAGCCTGGTCGCTTCCACCGCGCCGATGCCGGCACCGTTGCCGCCCCCGCGCGCCGTGGCCCTGCGCGTGGAGCAGGCCCTGCCCGGGTCGGCCGCGCCCGCCAGCACGACCTTCGGCCTGCAACGCCGCTTCGGCTGCCTGTGGCTCAAGCTGTAGGGCGGTTCAGGCGGTGCGCGGATGGCGGGCGAAGGACAGCGTCGCCACCACCCCGTGCTGGCCGTCCTCGCGCGGGCGCACGCTGACCTGCCAGCCGTACAGCTCGCACAGGCGGCTGACGATCGACAGGCCGATGCCCGCGCCCTGCGAATGCCCGGCATGGGTGCCGCGGTAGCCCCGCTGGAACAGCCCGTCGGCGTCTTCGCTGCTCAGGCCCGGACCGGTGTCGATGACCTGCACCGCATCCTGGACCACGCGCACGCACACCTCGCCCGAGGGCGTGTACTTGACCGCGTTGCCGATCAGGTTGCCCAGCGCCACGGACAGCGCCGCCTCCGGCGCCTCGATCTGCAGCGGCGGATCGCTGCCCTCCAGGCGCAGTTCCAGCAGCTTGCCGCCGAGCTGGGCGCGGTGGGACTCCAGCAACTGCTCGGCGACCTGGCCGACATCACTGTGGCCCTGGCCGCGCTCGTTGCGCGACAGCAGCAGCAGCGAGCCGATCAGGTCGCTGCACTGCTGCTCGGCGCGCTGGATGCGCAGCAGGCGGGCGCGGGTGCGCTCGTCCATCTCCGGGCGCGACAGCAGCAGCTCGACCGCGCCCTTGATCACCGCCAGCGGCGTGCGCAGTTCGTGGCTGACGTCGGCGTTGAACTCGCGGTCGCGCTGCACCACCTCGGTCAGGCGGGTGGCGTAGTCGTCCAGGGCCTCGGCCAGCTGCCCGACCTCGTCCTCGGGGAAATGCCCGGCCAGCTTCTTGGGCTGGCTGCTGCCACGATAGGCGCGCAGGCGCGCGGCCAGCTCGGTCACCGGCCGCATCACCCGCGACGCCGACCACCAACCGATCAGCCACGACAGGCCGCTGAACAGCACCAGCGAGGCCAGCAGCGCGCGCTTGAGCTGGGCTTCGCCGCGCAGCGCCTGGGTCATGTCGTAGGCGAGGAAGAACCACTCCTCCGGGGTCTTGCGCACCGCCAGCTTGTAGGCGAAGGCCTCGCCCTGCTCGTCGCGGCCGGTGATGTTGTGGATACCGTCGGGCAGCTCGTACCAGTCCGGCTCGTCCTGGCGCAGCTGCTCGAAATCCCCCCGCTTGACCACCCGCCCGTACATCTGCTGCACCGGCAGTTCGGGGCGGGCGTTGTCGGGATTGAGGTAGAACCGCCGCGCGTACTCGTCGATGTTGCGGTTCATCACGTCCTCGACCAGCTGGTTCTCCACGCGCTGGCGCGCGTGGTCGGTCAGGAACGCGAACAGTGCCGTCAGGCCGGTGCCCAGCAGCAGGAAGGACAGGATGATGCGGGT
>JAEWAG010000172.1 GCA_023391775.1 Pseudomonadota bacterium
AGGATGTCCACCCAGCTCTGGTGGTTGGCCAGGACCAGATAGTGGCCATGGCGGTCCAGCTCGGCCGTGCCTTCCACCTCGAAGCGGGTGCGGGTGAAGGCCGCGATCATCCAGGTGTTCACCGCGATCCAGCTTTCGGCCAGCCCGGTCAGCACCGGGTTGCACGCGCGCCGCACCGCCGCCAGCGGCAGCACGGCCTTGACCACGCCTGCGGTCAGCAGCGGCACGGCGTGGACCAGGGTATTGATCACGATCAGCAGCAGGATCGGCGGAATTCGCAACAGCAGCATCGGTGCACCAGGGCAACAGGTGTGAAGGCGGCGCAGGGTAGCAAATCCCGCACCCTGCCCGGCCTGTGTCAGCTGCGCCTCGCGGCCTCCCAGGCACCCGCGCACGCAGGTACCACGGCGCTGTGGCCGATGCGGACATGGCGAAAAAAAAGCGGCCGCACTAGGCGGCCGCATGCACCGGTGGATGACGCGGGGGATCCGGTGCCAAACGGGCGGAGCCGGGGGAGTCCGCCACGGGGTGCGCAAATCATGCGCCCCGGAGACGGCCGATACCATCGGATTTCCCTGACCCCTGCTCCGTCCGCACCGGCGTCCGCCGGCCGGCACGCGGCCTCGCCGGCGCGATGGGCGGTGCCCGCTTCAGGCCGTGTCGAGGGTGTCGATCAGCTCCTGCACCCGGAACGGCTTGCCCAGGTACACCACCGATTCCGGCAGCTCCGGAAGCTGGGCGGTGGCGTAGCCGGATACCAGGATGGTGCGGCAGCCCGGGCGCACTTCCTGCGCGGCGCGTGCCACCTCCACTCCGCTCATGCCGCCGGGCATGCTGATGTCGCTGATGACGAAGTCGAAACCGCCCTGTTCGTTGAGCAGGGCACGGGCCTGGTGGCCATCGTGCGCCTCGACGACTTCGTAGCCGGCATCTTCCAGCGCCATGCTGGTCACCGTGCGCAGCAGCGCGTCGTCTTCCACGTACAGGACCTTACGCACCTTCCACCTCCGCCAGGGGGATGGCCATGGTCACGCAGGTGCCCTGCCCGGGCGCGCTCTCGATGAAGGCGAAACCACCGGACTGGCTGGCGAAGCCGAAGACCTGGCTCAGGCCCAGGCCGCTGCCGCGGCCGACGTCCTTGGTGGTGAAGAAGGGTTCCATTGCTCGTTGGCGCACCTGTTCCTCCATTCCGGGGCCGTCGTCGGCCACGGAGACATACAGATAATCGCGATCGGGCATGGCGTCCGGATGGAGGAAACCATCGGGCCGGGTGATGCGCGTACGGATGAGGATATGGCCCGGTGCCACCATCGCATCGCGTGCGTTGGCGACCAGGTTGACCAGGGCCGCTTCGAGCTGTTCGGCGTCGACCATGACCCGGGTGTCGGCCTGGGCCAATTCCAGCGCGCACTGGGTGATGGGGCCCGACGCGCGGCGGTAGAGTTCGGCGGCGTCGCGGATCAGCGTATTGACGTCGTGCAGCGCCGGCTCCAGGCGCTGGCCGCGGGCGAAGGCCAGCATCTGCCGGGTCAGGCGCGCGCCACGATCGGCGGCCTGGCGCGCGGCGTCGATCAGGACCTCGCGGCGCTGCCCTTCGGCGCGCGGCATCTGGTCCAGGCTGGCAGTGATCACCGCCAGCAGATTGTTGAAGTCGTGTGCGATGCCCAGGGTGAGCTGGCCGATCGCGGCGATCTTCTGCGCCTGCGCCAGGGCCTGCTCGGCCTCGCGCCGGTGTTCGGCCGCCAGGTAGCGCTCGGTGATGTCGCGGGTGATCTTGGCGAAGCCGACCAGCTCGCCTTCGTGGAAGATCGCATCGATCACGATGTTGGCGCGGAACCGCGTGCCGTCCTTGCGCACGCGCCAGGCTTCGGTCTCGTAGCGGCCTTCGCGCGCGGCGATGTCCAGGCTCCTTTCCGGCAGCCCCAGCGCCACGTCCTCCGGCGGATAGAAACGCGAGAAGTGCTTGCCGATCACCTCCGCGTCCGAATAGCCCTTGATCCTCTGGCCGCCGGTATTCCAGCTGAGGATGTTGCCCTTGGCGTCGAGCATGTAGATCGCGTAATCGGTGACGCCCTGCAGCAGCAGATGGTCGCCCTCGAACGTGAATCGTGTCGCGCTCACAGCAGTCATAACGCGGTCACGGTCATCGATGTCATTCCCCCTTCTCCGGCAGCGCAGGGCGCGCCGGGCCGCAGCAGGATGCCACCACCGTGCTCCCCACGCCAGAGAAGCCTGTTTCCACGAAAATCTTCGCAATTCATGCACATCACTGAATACGTCATTCCTGCTGCGCCCAGCGCGACAGGTTCTGTCTCAACCCTTCCATCTCCGCCCAGGGATTACGGCGCCTGCGCCTGAGCCGGCCCGGTACGTCCTTGAGGGTGAAGGCGTCGGCCCGCTTGAGCGCGGAAAGCTCGTTCCAGCGGATCGGCATGGCCACCGGCGCACCCGGCCGGGCCCGCAGCGAATAGGACGCCACCGCGGTGGCTCCGCGCCCGTTGCGCAGGTAGTCCACGAAGATGCGTCCCTTGCGCAGGCTCTTGGTGGCCGTAGCCAAGAACCGGTCCGGCTCGGAGCGTGCCATTGCATCGGCGAATCCGTGGGCGAAGCGCTTGGTGAGGTCCCAGTCGCAACCCGGTTCCAGCGGCACGACCACATGCAGGCCCTTGCCCCCGGTCACCCTCAGGAAGGACTCCAGCTCCAGCTCCTGCAGCCGCCGGCGCACGTCCAGCGCCGCGCGTTTCACTTCGGAGAACGGGACGTCCGGTGCCGGATCCAGATCGAAGACCACCCGGTCGGCGCTGTCCGGCGCATCTGCGTGCGAGCCCCAGGGGTGGAACTCCAGCGCATTGAACTGCACCAGCTCCATCAGCGAGGCCTCGTCCTCCACCACCAGGTAATAGGCGTTGGTGCCGCTTTCCTCCTTGAGCCGCACCGAGGACACGCGCTCCAGCCCGGCGGTGTGGTGCTTCTGGAAGAAGCACGGCTTGCCCGCACCGGACGGGCAGCGGATGACCGACAGCGGGCGGCCGATGATCTCCGGCAGCAGGTGGTCCATCACCGCGGCGTAGTAGTCCCACACGTCCTGCTTGGTGGCGCCGATGTCCGGGAACAGCTTCTTGGTCGGACTGGACAGGGTCGGCCAGCCCTCGCGCCCTGGCGCGCTTCCGCTGGAGCGGGCGTTCTTTGCCACCCGGGTCGTGGCGGTGGCCTTTGTGGCCTTTGTGGCCTTTGTGGCCTTTGTGGCTTTTGCCGCCTTTGCCGCCTTGGCTGTCGCCCCTGCCTTCCCGGCCTTCGCCACGTTGTCGGTTCCCTTTGTTCCACGGCCCTTGCGGGTTGCCTGCTTCATCACCGCCTCCGCCGCGTCCCCGCCCGGGGCGCGGTCACTGTCCCGCAGGTCGACGATGTCCTTGTCCGGACGCAGCGCCTTGAGCGAGGCCTGCCGCAGCAGCTGCTGGCCGCCGATGCCCCGGTAGAACACCTCCACCACCATGCGCGGCTTCACCCAGGTGGCGCGGCGCAGCTCGGCATCCATGGCCGGCACGTGCGCGGTGGGGGTGTCGCCGCCACCGCGGGCCAGGCGCGGGGCAAGCTCGCGCAGCTGCTCGTCGCTGAAACCGGTCCCGACACGACCGACATAGCGCCAGCCGTGCTTCACGTCCGGAGTGGCCAGCAGCAGGGAACCGAAGCCGGTGCGGCTGCCGCGGGGCGCGGTATAGCCCACCACCGCGAACTCGTCGCTGGCCAGCTGCTTGGTCTTGCGCCAGTCGTCGCCGCGACCGGGCCGGTAAGGCCGGTCCGAACGCTTGGAAATGATGCCCTCGAAGTGCTGCTCGCCGGCCAGCTGCCAGGCCTGTTGCCCGTCACCGGCCACGTGCGAGCTGAAGGCCAGTTGCGGCGGCGCCTTTTCCAGCAGCTGCCGGAGCAACTCCTTGCGCTGCTCCAGCGGCGCCTCGGTGATGTCCACCCCGTCGATGTGCAACAGGTCGAACAGCACATAGGCCAGCTTGCCCGGACGCTCGCCCGACAGCGTGGCCTGCAGCAGGTTGAAGTCGTCGCGGGTGCCGCCGCCGGCAATCAGCTCGCCGTCCAGGGCTGCGCTGGTCAGGCCCAGCGCCCGCACCGCATCGCTGATGTCGGGGATGCGCCCGGTCCATTCCAGGGCGTTGCGCGACCACAGCTGGACCTCGCCCTCGCGCACGGTCGCCAGGATGCGGTACCCGTCCCACTTGATCTCGTGCAGCCATTGCCCGCCCTGCGGCGGCGCATCGCCGAGGCGCGCCAGCTGCGGCTTGAACGGCCCGTCCGGGGCCTTGGCCTTGCGTGCGCCCTCCAGGGCCAGCGCGCGCGCCGCCCAGTCGCGTTTGCGCGTCCTGCCCGGGCTCGGGACCTTGGCCAGGCGTTTGCGCTGGGCCTTGCCGGCGCCGGCGCGCCGCACGTCCTCCTGCGGCGCCTCGGCGACGCCCGCCAGCAGGTCGTCGGCTTCCAGGGTGCCGGCATAGGCGTCCTTCTCCTTGAACAGCAGCCACTGCGGCTGCCGCGCCGGCTTGCCGGAACGCACCAGGTGCCAGCCACCGCGCAGCCTGTCGCCGAACAGCTCGAAGCGCAGATGACCCTTGGCCAGCTGCTCTTCCGGGTCGCCCTCGGTGCTCCACACGCCCTGGTCGAAGCGCGCCACGTGGCCCCCGCCGTACTCGCCCTTGGGGATTTCCCCCTCGAAGCCGGCGTAGTCCAGCGGATGGTCTTCCACCTCCACGGCCATGCGCTTGACCGCCGGGTCGTAACTGGGACCCTTGGGCACGGCCCAGCTCTTGAGCGCGTCGCCCACCTGCAGGCGGAAGTCGTAATGGCGCCGGCTGGCGTGGTGCAGCTGCACGACGAAGATCGGCCGCTGCCCGCGCGGGGCCGGCTTGCCGGGTTCGGGCTCGCGGGTACGGTCGAAGCTGCGCTTGCGCCGGTAGTCGGCCAGGCTCATGCCGGCCCCGGTCAGCGTCCGCCCAGGTGGCGGCGCACCGCGTCGGCACCCGGCCCCACGGCCTCCACCGCCTCGCGAAGCTTCTCCTCGCTCACGCCAAGGGCCCCGGTCCAGTAACGGACCTCGTAATCCTCGGAAAGATTGATGCGGTCACGGTCGGGCGAGCCGACCTTGTTCCTGTCGTCGGACATGGCGTGAGGTTCCTGCGTCGAGGCCGCTAAGCTGCTACTGGCCACGTCGCGCAACCGTGAACGAGGCTGCAGCCGGGCCGGCGCCTGCGAAAAAGTTGCCGAGCGTCGGGCCGCGCACGCGGTCCGCGCCTGCCCGTAGATACCGGCTGCTCACGCAGATGCACGACAAGGGTGCGGCGTTTCCCACGCACGCATACGGCGCCGGGCATCGTTCCGCCACTGCGGACTGCCGGCAATCGGCTCCACAGGCGCTGCCCCGCCAGCGTCGTCAGCGCCGGAGGTGCCGGGATGCTCCATCGCAGGATGGGGGGACCTCGGTGCCCGGGGCGATGCCGCCCTCCACCGTCTCCTGCCCGGCCAGTGGGCCCAGCAGGTTTCACCGCGCACTCCGACCATGATGCCGCCACCGGCCTGTCCCGGCCGCCGGGTGGATTGCCGGCCCTTCGATCGGGTCCGCGCACCTGGGGCTCGACCCGCTTCGTACACAGCCCTTGCACGGGGAGATAGGGCGACGGGCCCCTTGGCGGCCAGTCACGGTATGCGCCAGTGTTCGACGATTGCGCGCCGCCTGCCAGCCACTCGTTCCCGGTTGCCCGCGCCCTTCCATCCGGCCCAGCGCTGGGCGGCGTCGTGTTGTCAGGCGCCTGGAGGCTGTGCGTCCTCGCCCCGGGCAGCCGCCGGAGGCTCTCCACTACCGATGGCCTTGGTGGCCTCGGCGGCCTTCGCGGCCCTGGCCTGCTTGTCCTTGTCGTGATGCCACTTGATGGCCAGGAACATGCCCACGCCAAACACCACGACCTTGAACACGATGAAAACCACCGGGAACCAGTCCATCGACACGTGCAGTCACTCCAACCGATAGATAAGCGCTGGCGCTCCCCGCTCCGGGAGCCGGCCGAGGCGGGCGGGATGCCCCCGACGCAGCCGGGCCTTCACCCGGGCGCGCGAAACAGCGCGGCCGCGCGACTCCACGCCGCACCCCGCAAGTGGAAACCCCGGCGCCAGGCCGGGGTTCCGGATCAACCGCCTACTCCCACTCGATCGTCGCCGGCGGCTTGCCGGAGATGTCGTAGACCACGCGGGAAACGCCGCGCAGCTCGTTGATGATGCGGTTGGAGACCCTGCCGAGGAACTCGTACGGCAGGTGCGCCCAGTGCGCGGTCATGAAATCGATGGTTTCCACCGCACGCAGCGCGATCACCCACTCGTAGGCACGCGCATCGCCGACCACGCCCACCGACTTGACCGGCAGGAACACGGCGAACGCCTGCGAGGTCTTGTCGTACAGGCCGGCCTGGCGCAGCTCGTCGATGAAGATCGCATCGGCGCGCGCCAGCAGCTCGGCGTACTCGCGCCTGACCTCGCCGAGGATGCGCACGCCCAGGCCCGGGCCCGGGAACGGATGGCGGTAGACCATCTCCCGCGGCAGGCCGAGCTCGACGCCCAGGCGCCGCACCTCGTCCTTGAACAGCTCGCGCAGCGGCTCGACCAGGCCGAGCTTCATGTGCTCGGGCAGGCCGCCGACGTTGTGGTGGCTCTTGATGACGT
>JAEWAG010000432.1 GCA_023391775.1 Pseudomonadota bacterium
GCGGCGCCGGCCCCGGCCTGATCCGAAGGTGGAAGTGGGTATTCAGGCGGGATCGGGCATAATTTCACCAACAACTTTCCCCTTCCCGCGTGGCCGGACCCTTCCTGGGGCCTGTCGCGCCTGTCCGGACATATCCACATGACCCAGAAGATCACGGTCATCCGCGGCGACGGCATCGGCCCGGAGATCATGGATGCAACCCTGCACGTGCTCGACCAGCTTGGCGCTGGCCTGGAGTACGAATTCGCCGACGCTGGCGTCGTGGCGCTGGAGAAGCACGGCGACCTGATGCCGAAGGAGACCCTGGACTCCATCGCACGCAACAAGGTGGCGCTGAAGAGCCCGCTGACCACTCCGCTCGGTGGCGGCTTCACCTCGATCAACGTCATCCTGCGCCTTCATTTCGACCTGTACGCCAACGTGCGTCCGGCGATCTCGTTCCCGAACACCCGTTCGCGCTACGAGAACATCGACATGATCACGGTGCGGGAGAACACCGAGGGCGCCTACCTGGCCGAGGGCCAGGAAGTGTCGGCCGACGGCGAGGTCGCGGTCTCCGGCGCGAAGGTCACCCGCAAGGGTTCCGAGCGCATCGTCCGCTACGCCTTCGAACTGGCCCGCAGCACCGGCCGCAAGAAGGTCACCGCGGTGCACAAGGCCAACATCATCAAGTCCACCTCGGGCCTGTTCCTCAACGTCGCCCGCGAAGTGGCGGCCGATTTCCCGGAGATCGAATTCCAGGAAATGATCGTGGACAACGCCTGCATGCAGCTGGTGATGCGTCCGGAGCAGTTCGACGTGCTGGTCACCACCAACCTGTTCGGCGACATCATCTCCGACCTGTGCGCCGGCCTGGTCGGCGGCCTGGGCCTGGCCCCGGGCGCCAACATCGGCGAGAACGCGGCGATCTTCGAGGCCGTGCACGGCACCGCCCCGGACATCGCCGGCAAGGGCATCGCCAACCCCTGCGCCCTGCTGCTGGCGGCGGCGCAGATGCTGGACCACCTGGGACAGGCCGACAATGCCGGGCGCCTGCGCAAGGCCATCGTCGCCACCATGGAGGCCAAGGACTCGCTGACCGGCGACCTGGGCGGCAACGGCACCACCATGGGCTTTGCCCGCGCCATCGCCAGCCGCCTGTAAGCGGCAGGGCAGGGCGGCAACACCGCGGGGCGCTTCGGCGCCCCGTTTTTTTTGCGTGCGCCACTCCCGGTTCCGCAACGCAAACGGGCGCCCCGATGGCGCCCGTCGCGATACCGCACTGCAGGTCGGGTCAGTCGCGCGACTGCAGTTTCGACAGCAGGCGCAGGAACTCGACGTACAGCCACACCAGGGTGACCATCAGGCCGAACGCGCCGTACCACTCCATGAACTTCGGCGCGCCCTGCTCGACGCCGGTCTCGATGAAGTCGAAGTCCAGCACCAGGTTCAGCGCCGCGATCACCACCACGAACAGGCTGAAGCCGATGCCGACGATGCCGCTTTCGTGGATCATCGGGATGTCGATGTTGAAGAACCCCAGCACGATGGTCGCCAGGTAGATCAGGGCGATGCCGCCGGTAGCCGCGACCACGCCGAGCTTGAAGTTCTCGGTAGCCTTGATCAGGCCGCTGCGGTAGGCGAACAGCAACGCGAACAGGGTGCCGAACGTCAGCAGCACCGCCTGCATCACGATGCCGGGAAAGCGCGCCTCGAACATCGCCGAGATGCCACCGAGGAAGAAGCCCTGGGCCAGCGCGTACATCGGTGCGGTAACCGGCGCCCATTCCTTCTTGAAGATGGTGACCAGGGCCAGGATGAAGCCGACGATCATGCCGCCCCAGAGGTACCCCGTGCCGGTGACGCCGGCCTCGGTGATTTCCATCTGCGACCAGGCGTAGGTGCCGGTGACGACCGCCAGCAGCAGGAGCAGGCCGGTCTTGTTGACGGTGCCGTTGAGGCTCATGGCTCCGGCGTCGCGGGACACCACGGTGCCGCTGCCAAGGTCGAGGAAGGTGGATTCCTTCAGTGCGGGATTGCCGCTGCGCATGTCGCTTTCGCTCCTTCGGATGACTGGCTCGAAGGATACAGGCTGGGGCCGGTAGCCGCTGCATGCGGCAGGATGTGGTGCGAAAGGCGGGACTCGAACCCGCACGGGGGTTACCCGCTGGAACCTAAATCCAGTGCGTCTACCAATTCCGCCACTTTCGCAGGACGGCGCATTCTAGCCGCGCCCGCTCCCGCAGTGGGAGCCACCAACGAAAAACGCCCGGCTGTGCCGGGCGCTTTCTTCAGGGTGGTGGGCCGTCAAGGATTCGAACCTTGGACCTACTGATTAAGAGTCAGCTGCTCTACCAACTGAGCTAACGGCCCCCTGAAACCTGAGCCGCGCAGTGTAAAGACACTTTGCGACCTGTGCAATACCGGAATCGAAAAAACTTCCGGTCTGCTTGGAGTGGGTGGGGTGGCTGAGGGGATTCGAACCCCCGACCACTGGAATCACAATCCAGTACTCTAACCAACTGAGCTACAGCCACCACATTTGGAACTACTACCGTACCGCCGTCGCCCGAAATGGCGCGCCCGGCAGGACTCGAACCTGCAACCGCCGGCTTAGAAGGCCGGTGCTCTATCCGGTTGAGCTACAGGCGCACAACTCGGTTTCGCATCGCCCTGCCTTCGCAGATGGTCGGGGTAGAGGGATTCGAACCCCCGACATCCTGCTCCCAAAGCAGGCGCGCTACCAGACTGCGCTATACCCCGGCGTTCTGGCTCCGGTTCCGGCTGGCCGGAATCCGGCTCCCGGAGCGTTGTGCCCCGCAAGGCCGGCTATTGTCAGGAATGCGTGCAGCGCCTGTCAATGGGCTGCGGACAAATACTGGCGCGCCCGCCGGCGATCAGCCAAACTAGCGCGTTTTCCGCGCACGCCGGCAGGATGTCGGTGCTGTCCGTCCAACAACTCGATCGACCCGCGGCCTGCGCCGCGGCGCAGGAGCCAGACCACATGCAAGTTTCCGTCGAATCCACGGGCAACCTCGAGCGCCGCCTTAACTTCAGCCTGCCGGCGGAGCAGCTGGAGTCCGGGGTCAATACCCGCCTGCGCGAGATCGCGCGTACCGCGCGCATCAAGGGCTTCCGCCCCGGGAAGGTGCCGGCCAAGGTGATCGAGCAGCGCTTCGGCGAGCAGGTCAAGGCCGAGGTGCTCGGTGCGCTGGTGCGCCAGACCTTCGACTCGGCCGTGCGCGACCATGAGCTGCGCCTGGCCGGTTCGCCGCAGATCGACCGCGCCGGCGAGGGCGAGCTGGATTTCGTCGCCACCTTCGAGGTGGTGCCGGACTTCGGCGAGATCGACGTCGCCAAGCTGCAGGTGATCCGCCACACCGCCGAGGTCACCGATGCCGACATCGACCAGATGATCGACAACCTGCGCATGCAGCGCCGCACCTGGAACAAGGTCGAGCGCGCCGCGGCCGAGGGCGACCTGGTTGCCGGCTCGCTGTGGACCGAAGCCGGTGATTTCCGCCAGCCGGCCGAGGGCGAGGAGCGCTTCACCACCGTGATCGGTTCCGGCCAGCTGCTGCCGGCCCTGGAGGGTGCGCTGGCCGGCCTGGAGCAGGGTGTCGCGCACGTCCTCGACGTGGCTTTCCCGGAGAGTTGGCGCCAGGCCGAGCTGGCCGGCAAGACCGCCCAGGTCCACGTGACCCTGGCCCAGGTGTCCGAGCCGGTGCTGCCGGAGGTCGACGCGGCGTTCATCAAGAGCTTCGGCGTCAAGAGCGGCGAGATGGGCAAGTTCCGCGAGGACATCCGCACCAACCTCGAGCGTGAGCTCCGCGGTGCGCTGATGAACCGCCTGCGCCGCGAGGTCGGTGAGCAGCTCACCTCGACCTGGGACCACGTCGAACTGCCGCCGCGGCTGGTGGAGATGGAAGCCCGCGGCATGCTGGCCCAGCAGGTTGAGCAGATCCGCCGCAGCAGCGGCCGTGATCCGGGCCAGCCGCCGGCCGATGCCTGGCAGCAGTTCGTCGAGCCGGCGCGCAAGCGCGTGCTGGCTGGCCTGCTGGTGGGCGAGGTCGCCCGCCGCAACGAGCTGCGCCTGGACCCCAAGCGCCTGAACGAGACCCTGCGCCTGATCGCCTCCACCTACGAGGAGCCGGAGCAGGTCATTGAGATGTACCGCAACGACCCCCAGCTGATGCAGGGACTGCAGGCCCGGGTGATGGAAGAGCAGGTGATCGACTGGATCGCCGAGCGCGCCCAGCACACCGAGCAGGCGCTGTCGTTCCAGGACGCGATCCGGGCATGACGCCGCTGCGGTGGCGGCCGGCCCGGCCTTCCGCCACCGCTCCAGCCGGCCAGGGCTACACTGGCCACGCAACTCCATGACCCCCGCACGAGGCGCCGCAGCAGCATGAGCATGATTCCGACCAAAGCCCTGAACCTGGTCCCGATGGTGGTCGAACAGACCAGCCGCGGCGAGCGCGCCTACGACATCTATTCGCGCCTGCTCAAGGAGCGGGTGATCTTCCTGGTCGGCCCGGTCGAGGACCACGTCGCCAACGTGATCATCGCCCAGATGCTGTTCCTGGAGGCCGAGAACCCGGACAAGGACATCAGCCTGTACATCAACTCGCCCGGGGGGCTGGTGACGGCCGGCATGGCCATCTACGACACGATGCAGTACATCAAGCCGGACGTGAGCACCATCTGCGTCGGCCAGGCCGCCTCGATGGGTGCCGTGCTGCTGGCCGCCGGTGCCGCGGGCAAGCGTTACGCACTGCCCAACTCGCGTGTGATGATCCACCAGCCGCTGGGCGGCTTCCAGGGCCAGGCCACGGACATCGACATCCACGCGCGCGAGATCCTGAGCATGCGCGCCCGCCTGAACGAGATCCTGGCCCAGCACACCGGCCAGAGCATCGAGACCATCGCCCGGGACACCGAGCGCGACAACTTCAAGGGTGCCGCCGAAGCCAAGGCCTACGGCCTTGTGGACGAAGTGCTGGAGCGCCGCCCGGAAGACTCCATCCAGGCAGGCTGACCGGGAGGGCCCGCGGATGGTTCCACGCCCCGCGGGGCCCCGGAAATCCCCGAGACACAGGTCCGGCGCGCTTCTGGCGCGGTTCCGGCCCTGTGCTATTCTCGCCCCCAAACCCGCCCCGGCGGGCCGCAACACTGGAAAAGCACAAGCATGAGCGAAGACCGGCAAGGCCGTACCGGCGACGGCAACAAGATCCTCTACTGCTCCTTCTGCGGAAAGAGCCAGCACGAGGTGCGCAAGCTGATCGCCGGCCCGAGCGTGTTCATCTGCGATGAATGCGTCGAGCTCTGCAACGACATCATCCGCGAGGAACTCGAGGAGAAGGCGCAGTCCGCGCGCAGCTCGCTGCCCAAGCCGCGCGAGATCCTGGAGGTGCTGGACCAGTACGTGATCGGCCAGCAG
>JAEWAG010000238.1 GCA_023391775.1 Pseudomonadota bacterium
TGTCCTCGCGGATCACCACGGTGTCGGCACCGGCCGGCAGCGGTGCGCCGGTGGTGACGCGCACGCACTGCCCCGGGCCGACGGCCAGGCCCAGATCCGGTCCGGCGAACTGCTCGCCGGCCAGTTCCAGCCAGGCAGGCGCATTGGCGGACAGGTCGGCATGGCGCACCGCAAAGCCGTCCATGGCGCTGTTGTCGAAGGCCGGCAGGGCGACCGGCGCGACTACGTCGGCCGCCAGCACGCGCCTGTCGGCACGGCGTATGGCGACCCTCTCGGTGGCGCGCGGACGCGCGAGCGCGGCGCTGCGCAGCAGTTCCAGCGCCTGCTGCACGGAAATGCGACTGGGGAAGCTTTCGGTCATCACGGTTCCGATCGGCCGGTCCAGGCGCGCGGCAGCGACAGGCGCAGCGCGGCCAGATCCTCCGGGGTGTTGAGGTTGCCGAAGCGTACGCCGGCAAATCGCACGGTCGCCATCTCCAGCCGTGCCTGCACGCGTCGCGGCGCCAGCTCGCCATCGGCCAGCGTGGCTGGCAGCAGCTGGCGCAGAGCCTGCTCCCGGTACAACGCGACCAGCGGCTGCAGCCCGTCGGCGTCCTCGGCCACCGCGCCGTCGGCATCGCGGCACGAGACCAGCGTCCGCACCAGGCAGTCGTTGGCGTCGAAGATGTCCACCGGCACGGTCAGCAGCCAGGGCGTGCGGCAGGCGGCTGCCAGCGCCTCGATCCCGGCCAGCGGTCCGCTCCCGGCGGGCAGCCGGTCCGGCACGGTCTCCAGCGCCGCTGCGGCATAGCGGCCCGGGTCACGGTTGGCGCTGACCAGCACGGCCCCGGTCTCGCCAGGCCAGCGCCGCGCCAGGCGCAGCACCTGCGGGACACCGTCGCGTTCGATCCAGGCCTTGTCGACTCCGCCGAGGCGGCTGCCGCGCCCCCCGGCCAGCAGGCCGAGCGTGATGTCGGCGGCGGCCAGGTGTGCGCTCACTTGCGCTTGACGTGGCGCAACAACCGCCGCTTGCGCTGCACCTGGCGGTCGGTCAGTTCGTTCTTCTTGCCTTCGTAGGGGTTGGCGCCCTCGCGGAACAGCATCCGCACCGGCGTGCCCACCAGCTTGAAGCGCTTGCGGAAGAAATTCTCCAGGTAGCGCTTGTACGAATCCGGAAGCACCTTCAGCCGGGTGCCGTGGATCACGAAGGTCGGCGGGTTCTCGCCACCCGGATGCACGTAGCGCAGCTTGGAGACATGGCCGCGGATGCTCGGTGGCGGATTGGTCTCGGCCGCGATCTCCAGCGCCTTGTTGACCTCGCTGGTGCTGAAGGTTCGCACGGCCGAAGCGTGCGCGCGATGCACCGCGCGGAACAGCTCGCGCAGGCCCGAGCCGTGCTTGGCCGAGATGCGGACCGCCTCGGCCCAGGGCACGAAGGCCAGCTTGCGCTCCAGCAGCGCCTCGGCCTGCTCGCGCTGGTAGGTGGTCAGGCCGTCCCACTTGTTGACGGCCACCACCAGCGCCCGGCCGGCATCAAGCACTGCGCCCAGCACGGTGGCGTCCTGGTCGGTAACGCCCTCGGTCGCGTCCAGCATCAGCACCGCGACCTGGCAGCGCTCGATCGCCTGCATGGTCTTGACCACCGAGAACTTCTCGACCGCCTCGTCCACCTTGCCGCGACGGCGGATGCCGGCGGTGTCGATGAGCCGGTACTTGCGGCCGTCCCGCTCCAGGTCGGCGGCGATCGAATCGCGGGTGGTGCCGGGCACTTCCGAAGCGATCATCCGCTCCTCGCCCAGCAGCCGGTTGACCAGGGTCGACTTGCCCACGTTGGGGCGGCCGACAAACGCCACGCGCAGGCGCTCCGGATCGCTGTCCAGCACCTCGCCGCTGCCTTCCTCGGGCATCCGCTGGAGGATCTCGGCGTGCAGGTCGTCAAGGCCCTGACGATGGGCGGCGGAGACGGCCAGCATGTCGGCGAAGCCATAGCGCGCGAACTCGCCGCGCACGGCCTCCTCGAAGGTGCCGTCGATCTTGTTGACCACCAGCAGGGTCGGCCGCGCCAGCTTGCGCAGCCAGGCCAGGATCTCGTCGTCCAGGGCCGAGGTGCCTTCGCGGCCATCGACAACGAACAGGATCAGGTCGGCTTCGGCGGCGGCGGCACGTGCCTGGCGCGCGGTCGCGCCGGCCAGGCCCTCCTCCTCGCCGGCGATGCCGCCGGTATCCACCAGCAGGAACGGCTGCTCCGGGTCGAGCCGGCACACGCCATAGTGCCGGTCACGGGTGACGCCGGGCTCGTCGTGGACGAGCGCGTCGCGGGTGCGCGTCAGCGCATTGAACAGGGTCGACTTGCCGACATTCGGCCGTCCAACCAGAGCAACCAGCGGTAGCATTCCAGGGTTCCTGCCTGCATCCGTCCGGTCAGTCCAGACGGAAGGCGGTCAGACCGCCCTTGACGTCCTGCACCAGCAGCAGGCCATCGGCCACGACCGGTGCAGCCTTGATCGCCCGCTTGCGGCCGACCTTCTCGCGTGCGGCCATCTCGCCGTTGTCCATGCGCAGCCAGTGCACGTAACCGGCGTAGTCGCCGACCACCGCGTAGTCGCCGTGCACGGCCGGGCCGGTCACCGAGCGGCGCGCCAGCGCCGGCTGCGACCACAGGGCCACGCCATTGTTCTTGTCCAGCGCGTACACGCTGCCGGCGGCGGTGGACACCACCAGCGCCGACGGAGCCACGCCGATCGCGCCGGCGCCGCCGTGGTCGCTCTGCCACATCGGCCGGCCGCTGGGGCCGTCGATGGCCAGGGTTCGGCTCTTGAAACTGTTGGCGTAGATCATGGTGTCGTCCAGCGCCACCGCGCCGTCCACGTCGGCCATGCGCTCCAGCTCGGAGCGGCCTTCCGGCTGCCCGACGACCTGGTCCCACAGCATGCGGCCGTCCTGCATCACCAGCGCCGACAGGGTGCCGTCATCGTGGCCGGCGAACAGCAGGCCCGGGCCGGCGGTCAGCGGCGCATTGCCACGCACCGTCAGGCTGGGAAGCTCGCGGTCCACGTACCAGCGCTGCTCGCCGCTGGCGGCGTCGAAGGCGGTGATGCGGCCGTCGTTGCTGCGCACGAACACCATGGTCTGGAACACGGTGGGGCTGGTGATGACCTCGCTGCGCACCTTGGTGCGCCAGCGCTCGCTGCCGTCCTCGGCCGACAGCGCCAGCACGGTGCCGTCCAGGCCGCCGACCACGACCAGGCCGCTGCCTGCGCCGGGACCACCGGCCAGGCGCAGGCGCTCGTCCTTGTCGGCCTTGAATTCCCATACGCGCTTGCCGGTCTGCAGGTCCAGCGCCAGCACGCTGCCTTCGGCGGCGGCGGCGTAGACGCGGCCATCGGC
>JAEWAG010000253.1 GCA_023391775.1 Pseudomonadota bacterium
CTGCTCAGCAGCGCCCTGCGCTACGCCGCCGCGGCACGTGCGTTCTTCCTGGAACAGCCGGCCGTGGAGTCGTTCCGCCCCGCGCGTCCGGAACTGGCGCTGGACGGCCACACCCGCGGCCTGCTCAACGCCTGGCTGGCCGACTACGCGCGCAGCGAGCCGGTGTACCGGCTGGAGCCGGCCACGGCCGCGCTGCTGGGCGGGATGGAGGTCGAGTCCGCCGGGGTGGCCGACGGACGCCTCTACGTGCTGTTCGACCGTGATCCGGTGACCGGCATGGCTTCGCCGTGACCGCCGTCGCCGCTCAGCGCTTGGGCTGGAGCATCGTGCCGGTGCACTTCGAGGAGCCGCAGCGGCAGGCCCAGATCTTCTTCAGGCGCGACGTATGCCGCTCGGCCAGGGTGATGCCGTAGTTGTAGGTCAGCTCCTGGCCGGGACGGATGTTGCGGATCGCCTCGATGTAGATCCGATCCAGGCTGCGGTCGTCGCCTTCGGCCTCCACCACCACCGCCTGGCAGTTGGGGTTGCAGCTGTGGTTGATCCAGCGCGCGTCGTTGCCCTTGTGGTTGGCGTCGATCACGTACTGGTCGTTGAGGGTGAACAGGAAGGTATGGCCGCTCTCCACGTCGCCGGTGCTGTCGGCATCGACCTCGGCATGGGTACGGCGCTGGCCCCGGTATTCGATGATGCGCTCGCCCTTGCTGATGGGCTCGACGGCAAACACGCCATTGCCGTGGATGGGCGACTTGCGGGCGGCGATCTTGCGGGGCATGGGCGTTCCATAAGACAACGGGAGCCGGCGATTCTCGCCCATGCAGGCGCTGGCCCCAACCCCACCGTCCAGCTCCTGCGCCGGTCGGGCGGCCGGGCCCACCCGACGGCCCGCTGAATACACAGTTGGAACCCGTCGCGCTTAAAGCGTACAATTTCGGTCCCGATTTCGAGCCGCGCCGCCGCCATGCTCCGCGTCACCAAGCTGACCGACTACGCCACCGTCGTCCTGACCGTCCTCGCGGCGCGCGCGGGACAGGTGCTGAGCGCGGCCGAGCTGGCCGAAGCCTCCGGCCTGGAACAGCCTACCGTCAGCAAGCTGCTCAAGCCGCTGGCGCAGGCCGGGCTGGTCGAGGGCCTGCGCGGGGTGCGTGGCGGCTACCGGCTCAGCCGCGAAGCCAGCCGCATCACCCTGATCGAGATCGTCGAAGCCATGGAAGGGCCGCTGGCGATGACCGAGTGCAGCCAGCCGCTCAGCCAGTGCGGGATCGCCCACCAGTGCGGCGTGCGCGCCAACTGGCGCCTGATCAACGACGTGGTCGCCGATGCGCTGCGCGGCGTCACCCTGGCGCAGATGCTGCAGCCGCCGCCGGCGGCCGAATCCCTCCCCACCGCCCCCCGCCGGCGCGAGATCGCCGTGCAGGTCGCACGTTGAACCGACAACCAGGCAGCCCTATGGCCACCGAGACCCAGACCCCCATCGCCGAAGCCCCGCCGCAGAACGCCGAGATCCTCGAGCGCCTCGGCCGCCGCTACGACGCCGGCTTCGTCACCGACATCGAATCCGACTCCTTCCCGCCGGGCCTGGACGAGGACGTGGTACGCGCCCTGTCGGCCAAGAAGGACGAGCCGGAGTGGATGACCCAGTGGCGCCTGGATGCCTACCGCCGCTGGCTGACCATGCCGGTGCCGCAGTGGGCCAAGCTGAAGATCGCGCCGATCGACTTCCAGTCCATCAGCTACTACTCCGCGCCCAAGGGCCCGAAGTACGCCTCGCTGGACGAGGTGCCGAAGGAGCTGCTGGACACCTACGACAAGCTGGGCGTGCCGCTGCACGAGCGTGCCAGGCTGGCCGGCGTGGCGGTGGACGCGGTGTTCGACTCGGTCTCCGTCGGCACCACCTTCCGCAAGGAGCTGGCCGAGAAGGGCATCATCTTCTGCTCCATGTCCGAGGCCATCCGCGAGCATCCGGAGCTGGTGAAGAAGTACATCGGCAGCGTGGTGCCGCACGGTGACAACTACTTCGCCGCGCTGAACTCGGCGGTGTTCTCCGACGGCAGCTTCGTGTTCATTCCCAAGGGCGTGCGCTGCCCGATGGAGCTGAGCACCTACTTCCGCATCAATGCCGGCCACACCGGCCAGTTCGAGCGCACCCTGATCATTGCCGAGGAAGGCGCCTACGTCTCCTACCTCGAGGGCTGCACCGCGCCGATGCGCGACGAGAACCAGCTGCATGCGGCCGTGGTCGAGCTGGTCACCCTGGACGACGCCGAGATCAAGTACTCGACCGTGCAGAACTGGTATCCGGGTGACGAGGAAGGCCGCGGCGGCATCTACAACTTCGTGACCAAGCGCGCCGAGTGCCGCGGCGCGCGCAGCAAGGTGACCTGGACCCAGGTGGAGACCGGCTCGGCCATCACCTGGAAGTATCCGTCGTGCGTGCTGCTGGGTGACGACTCGGTGGGCGAGTTCCATTCGGTGGCCCTGACCCACCACCGCCAGCAGGCCGACACCGGCACCAAGATGATCCACGTCGGCAAGCGCACCAAGTCCAAGATCGTGTCCAAGGGCATCAGCGCCGGGGGCGGCCAGAACACCTACCGCGGCCTGGTCAAGGTCGACCGCAACGCCGTCGGCGCGCGCAACTACACCCAGTGCGACAG
>JAEWAG010000293.1 GCA_023391775.1 Pseudomonadota bacterium
GAGCAGGGAGCTTGCGACAACCTCGAACGGTATCCCGGCGCACCGCATGTTGAACGTGGCTGAGGACTGGCTGCACTCATGGAGGCCGCTGATTCGGCTTCCATAGAGGCCAGCGGAGGCAAGCACCATCCATGGCCAAGCACCGCTTGCGGTGCTCACATGGCGCATGGAGCGCCTTCCTGGCGTGGGTCAGCGCAGCCGGCTCTCGCGCTCGCTTGCACGCACGACGTACGGCAGCGCGCAACCATGCCGCCGCCGGCGCGTCCGTGGCAGGGCAAGGGGACGGAGCTGGTGTGCGGATCGACGCGGCCGTCGCAGCGGAAGGCCGAGGAGTTGTCGATGACCTCTGGACCGGCGGCAGATCCTCAGGCGCGCCGGCGTTCCGCTTCTTCGAGCTGGGTGTCGGCCATCCGCAGCATCATCCACTGCACCGGGCGACTGGCCAGGCGGTAGGCACGCAGCAGGCGGCGCTCCGCGGGATCGTCGACCACCTCCGCATCCGCGGCCGGCAACGCGTCTCCCCCGGAATAGGCGATCGGCCCGCGCCCGGTGGCCAGCCACTCGAAACACACGCCGGTGACCTGCGCCAGGCGCTCGATCCGCGCGGTGGCCGGCAACGCACCTACCGAACATTCCCAGTTCGCGACCGCACCCCGGGTCACGCCGAGCTGGGTGGCCAATGCTTCCTGCGAAAGCCGCGCCCGCTGGCGCGCGATCCGGATCCTCATGGAGAGCTGCATGCGTGCCTCCCTGCCTGTCCATGGCAGTGGGTCGAGACTAGCGCCGGCTTTGCAACGCGCGCAACCGGCTGGGCAAGTGATCCTGGCGATCCTGTGCAGTTGCGCTTGCAGCGCGCTTTGCCGGCCGTAGCGCCAATAGCTGGCTGGGTGTCCGCAAGCCGGCCTGTCGGGCGCCGGCCGGCTTTCCGGCTTGACCCCGCGTCCGCCTCCGGCAACATCCCGAGCCATTCGCGGCGCATGGATGCGCCGTGGCAGTCCAGGGAGTGGACGATGACGCAACGAGTGCACATGCAGCGGCATGCGTGCGCGACATGCTTGCCGACGCAACTCGCGCCGGTGGGGCCCACGCGCGGGACGGCGCCATGAGCCAGCTGTTCCGCAACGAAGTGCTGGAAGCCCAGCGTGGCCAATGGCTGGGCACGATCGTGCTGGCCCAGCCGCTGCGCCTGTGGATCCTCACCCTTGCCGCGACACTGGCCGCGGCCACGGTCCTGCTGTTCCTGGCACTCGGCACCTATACCCGCCGCTCGACCGTCAGCGGACACCTGGTGCCGGTCCGTGGCATTGCCACGGTGGTCGCGCCAGCCACCGGCGTGGTGCTGGAGCTGCAGGCCGAAGAGGGCGCGCGGGTGCAGTCCGGCGAGGCGCTGGCGGTCGTGTCGGTGCCGCGCAGCACCCGCGACGCCGGCGATGCCACCCTTGCACTGGAGCAGCGGCTGCAACGCCGGCGCGAGGGGCTGGATTCCAGCCATGCCTCGCAACAGGCGCAGCTGGCGGCGCAGGAGGCCGGCCTCCGTGCCCAACTGGGGACAGCGCGCCAGGAGCTGGCCCAGGTCATGGCCGAGGTTGGCACCCGCGAGGCGCAGGTGCAGCTGGCCCAGGAAACGCTCGACCGGTTGCGCCAGCTGCAGGACGAGCGCTACGTCAGCCTGCTCCAGGTCAGGCAGCAGGAATCGGTGGCGCTGGCCCAGATCGGCGAGCTGCAGGCGCTGCAGCGACAGGCCGCGTCCACCCGTCGGCTTATCGTCCAGCTGCAACATGCCTTGCAGGAGTTGCCGGCGCAGCGCGTTGCCGGGGAGGCTGCGCACGCGCGGGACCTGGCATTGCTGGAGCAGGAGCAGGTCGAGACCCGGGCCCGGGGTGAACTGGTGGTCACCGCGCCGCTGTCCGGCGTGGTCGCCACGCAGGTCGCCAAGCCCGGGCAGGCCGTGCAGGCGGGGCAGCCGCTGCTGTCGCTGCTGCCGGGTGACGGCATGCTGGAGGCCGAACTGCTGGTGCCAAGCCGCGCGGTGGGTTTCATCAGCCCTGGCGATGCGGTGCTGCTGCGATACCAGGCGTTCCCCTACCAGAAGTTCGGCCACCAGCGCGGAACCGTGGCCCGCATCAGCCGCAGCGCGCTGGCTCCTGGGGAACTGGCCGCGCTTGCCGGAGGCTCTGCTGCCCCCGAACCGCTCTACCGGGTCACCGTGCGCCTGCCGGCGCAGACCATGCTTGCCTATGGCCAGGCCGAAGCACTCAAGCCGGGAATGCTGCTGGACGCGGACATCCTCGGCGAGGAACGGCGGCTGATCGAATGGCTGCTCGAGCCGCTGTGGTCAGTGAGTGGACGGGTGTCGGCCTGAGGTCGCCCCAAACCCCGGCACAGGGAGTGTGCCGACCGTGCAAAAGGAGATGCACATGAAGGAGCTGCAAGCGCAGGAGTTCGAGGTTGTAAGCGGAGGTCTGGAGGTGCCGCCCCCGTCGAAGGCACCCGGTGGCGGGCCTGGCTACCTGCAGACGCGGATCGACAACATCCTCGCGAGCCTTGAGGGGCGCGGACGTAGTTACGACGCGGTGTGAATTTGCCGCGTCTCCTTTCGGGGAGGCGCGGCTTCCACGGCGGCGCAGCGTGCTTCCCAGACGTCCCCACGCGGCGCGTCTGCGCCGCTTGATGTGGCGGCGCGTAGGCATCCACGCACATCGAGACCACCAACCGGTCGCGGGGTAACCGTGCCCGCGGAGTTCAGGCCCAGCCGTAACAGACAGTGCGTACGCCGGGCTCCTCTGAGCCGCTGGCGTCAGGACAGCGGCTCATCGAAGAGGGAGGTTTTCTGCATGGCACGGGTCAAGGCGAAACTTCGTTGCTGGTCCCGGATGATGGCTGGCGCGACCGCTCGCATCGGCAGGCCGAACGACCAGTCGGCTGGGAGCGAACATGTCCGGGCAATGAGCCCGTGGCGCGGCCGGCCGGTCGGCCACCCCGGTGCCACATCGACGCGTCACCCCAGGCAGGCGGGGCAGGGGCTGGCATGAAGGGGAAGCCGCGCCAGGTCCTGCAGGCGGAGGCTGCCGAGTGTGGCCTGGCGTCGCTGGCGATGGTGTCCGCCGCGCACGGATTGGTGGTCACACTGCCTGAGCTCCGCCAGCGGTTTCCGCTGTCGCTCAAGGGCGCGCGGCTGGACCAGCTCATCCGCATCGCCCAGCAACTGGGTTTCTCGACCCGCCCCTTGCGGCTGGAGCTGGAGGAACTGGGCCAGCTGCGGCTGCCCTGCATCCTGCACTGGGACCTCAACCACTTCGTGGTGCTGTCCACGGTCGAACGCGGCCGGGTCGTGGTGCTGGATCCGGCGTTCGGCGAGCGGCGCCTTCCGCTGCAGGAGGTCTCCCGCCATTTCACCGGCGTGGCGCTGGAACTCACCCCGGCCCCTGGCTTCAAGCCGCGCAAGGCGGCGCCTGCCATCACCGCGCGTGAGCTGACCGGCCCGGTCACCGGGCTATGGCGCGCCCTGGCGCAGATACTGCTGCTGTCGGTGGCGCTGCAGGTGTTCGTCGTGCTGGCGCCGTTCCTGATGCAGTGGGTGGTCGACCAGGTGCTGGTGTCCGCCGACCGCGACCTGCTGGCGGTGCTCGGTATTGGCTTCGGCCTGGCGCTGCTGCTGCAGATCGGGATCGGCCTGCTGCGCGGCTGGTCGGTGGTGTACCTGTCCACGCGGCTGGGCCTGCAGTGGATGGGGAACGTCTTCGCCCACGTGCTGCGCCTGCCGCTGGATTTCTTCCAGAAGCGGCACCTGGGTGACATCACTTCGCGTATGTCGGCGGTGCAGGCCATCCAGAGCACGCTCACGACGAGTTTCGTGGAGGCCATCATCGACGGCCTGATGGCCCTGGTGACGCTGGGGCTGATGCTGCTGTACAGCTGGAAGCTGGCGCTGGTCACCCTGCTGGCCGTGGCGCTCTACCTTGGGATCCGCGCCATCGCGTATCGCCCGGTGCGCGACCGCACCGAACAGCAGCTGGTGGCGGCGGCCAGGCAGGAGACCCACCTGCTGGAGTCGCTGCGCGGCATGCAGAGCCTGAAGGTCGCCGGCGAGGAGCCGCGGCGGCGCGCCACCTACGACAACCTCATGGTCGACACGGTCAACCACGAGGTGCGGCTCGCGCGCATGGGCCTGGGCTTCAGCTCCGCCAGCCAGCTGGTCTTCGGCGTCGAGCGCATCGCGGTGATCTGGATTGGCGCGCTGCTCGCGCTGCAGAACGTGTTCTCGGTCGGCATGCTGATCGCCTACCTGGCCTACAAGGACCAGTTTGCCGGGCGCATGGCGGCGCTGATCGACAAGTGGGTGGAATTCCGCATGCTGCGCCTGCATGGCGAACGCCTGGCCGACATCGTGCTGGCGACACCGGAAGAGGAGGCGCTGCCCGCCGAGCTGCCGCCACCGCCTGATACCCGGATCGAGGTCGAATCGCTGTCGTTCCGCTACGGCGAGGGCGAGCCGTGGGTGCTGAAGGATTGCAGTTTCACGATCGAGCCGGGCGAGTCGGTGGCGTTCGTCGGGGCCTCCGGCTGCGGCAAGACGACCCTGGTCAAGCTGCTGCTGGGGCTTCTGCGTCCGACCGAAGGGCGCATCTGCATCGGCGGCTACGACATCCACAAGGTCGGCCCTCGCAACGTGCGAGGCATCGTCGGCGCGGTGATGCAGGATGACCAGCTGTTCGCCGGCAGCATCGCCGACAACATCAGCTTCTTCGACCCGCAGGCCGAGCCGCAGCGGGTGGAGGCCGCCGCCCGGCTGGCGGCCATCCATGACGAGATCGTGGCCATGCCAATGGGCTACCACAGCCTGATCGGCGACATGGGCAGCTCGCTTTCTGGTGGCCAGAAGCAGCGGCTGATCCTGGCCCGCGCGCTGTATCGCCACCCCAGGCTCCTGTTCCTGGACGAGGCCACCAGCCACCTGGACGTAGGCAACGAACAGCTGGTCAACGAGGCGGTGAGGGCGCTGGCCATCACCCGGATCATCGTTGCCCACCGCCCGGAAACCATCGCCAGTGCGGACCGGGTGCTGGTGCTCGAGGGCGGAAGGATCGTGCAGGACATCGTCTCCCGTGCGTTGGGAAGCGCATCGCACGGGGAGCCGGTGAATGGACCCCGGCAGCAGCTGGTGGAGGACGGGGCGTTGCACGCAACGCCCATGACAAGGGAGAAGTCGGATGCGTGATCTCGCAGGGAATGAACTGGAGCAGGTCTCGGCGGGCGTCGGCCCCGGGGGCGCCATCCTCGGCGCGGTGACAGGCGGTGTTTCCGCTGCGGTGACCGGAGGCGGCGCCGGCCAGGTCATCGCCGGAGCCGCTTTTGGCGCGGTGGCCGGGTTCTTCGGGGCCATCGCCCTGTCTGGATCGGGGGCCGCCGTCACCGGTATCTTCGGGGCCAAGTCGGTCGCCGTTGGTGCGATGGGCGCGGTGGTCTCGTCCAAATAGCCGCCGATACGGTGGGCCGCCTCCGGGCGGCTCATCGACGGGAGATCAGGTCGTGTCGCCAGTGACGTTCTTCATCAGCTCTTTCGCCGCGCCCTTCGTGGGTATTGCCCTGATCGCGCCGGCGATCCGGGCCAGGCGCTGGACCGTCGTCGGGGCCTTGATGGCGGCGATCGCGGTGGCGGTCTTCCTGTCCCTGGCCGGCCGCTACGCGACCGGAAGCGGCATCCTGCGCTCGCTGGCGGTCGGGTTTCTGGCGGTAGCGGCGGGGTATCTGTATCAGCGCCATTTCATGGACCGGGACAGGGCCGGCCGATAGCCGAAGGCCTGGGGCCGCCGGGGCGCGGAACGTTAGTCTCCGGCCCGCAATCCGCTCCTGCTTAAATGAGCCCCCCACGCCGGACGGTTACCTCACGCCGAGGCACCCGCTTACTTCGCCAGCTCTGTCCGCAGCCAGCGCGCCAGCGCCGTGGCGCGCGGGTCGTCGTCGCCACGGCGGGTGCACAGGGCCCATTCGCCGCCGGTTTCGGTGAAGCCCCATGGGGCGACCAGGCGGCCGGCGTCGATGTCGGCCTGCACCAGCTCCTGGGGAGCGATGGCCACGCCCAGTCCGGCGACCGCTGCTTCGAGGAGGTAGTAGAGGTGGTCGAAGCCGGTGCCCATGCGCAACGCGCCGGCGTCCAGCCCGTTGCGCGTGGCCCACTCCGGCCAGGCGGACGGGCGCGAGGCGGTGTGCAGCAGGGGCTCATCCAGCAGCGCGCCCGGCTCGGCCCCGGCCAGGCGCGCGTGGGACGGATGGCGCGGGCTCAACACCGGCCCGATCCGCTCCGGTGCCAGCCGGTGCACCTGCCAGCCCGGCGGCCACGGTGGCGCGCCGATCAGCAGCGCCGCATCCAGCCCGCCCAGACTTGCGTCGGGGGCGGCCTCGCTGGAGGCCAGATGCAGGCGCAGGCCGGGCAGGTCGGCGGCCAACCGTTCCATCCGCGGGATCATCCAGCGCGCCAGCAGGCTGCCGGGGCAGCCCAGTACCAGGGCCGCTGCCGAAGCGGGCGTGCGCAGCCGGGCCCAGATGCGACGCAGCGGCTCGAAGGCTCCCGCTGCCGCCTCGGCCAGGCCTTCGCCGGCGGGGGTCAGGGCCAGGCCGCGGCCGGCGCGGGTGAACACCGGCGCGCCCAGCGCCTCCTCCAATGTCTTGACCTGGCGGCTGACGGCGCCATGGGTGACATGCAGCTCGTCCGCGGCGGCCGCCAGGCTCCCGAGCCGGGCCGCCGCCTCGAACGCGCGCAGGGCATTGAGCGGGGGCAAGTCGCGCGACATGTGAGTTTTCCTGACGGGTCGACGTGACTTTATCGCTTTTGCCGAGTGGCTGCCGTGCGCTAAGGTCAACCCATCGTTCTTGACCTGCGGCCTCTCCGATGACCAGCCCGATCCAGGATTTCCACGCCTATCCCGACCCCCAGGGCCACTTCGGCCGCCACGGTGGCAGTTTTGTCGCCGAGACCCTGATCGGGCCGCTGCAGGAGCTGGCTGCCGCCTACGATGCGGCGCGGGTCGATCCGGCCTTCATCGCCGCCTTCGAGAAGGACCTGAAGTACTACGTGGGCCGGCCCAGCCCGATCTACCACGCCGAGCGCCTGAGCCGGGAAGTGGGCGGCGCGCAGATCCTGCTCAAGCGCGAGGACCTGAACCACACCGGCGCGCACAAGATCAACAACACCATCGGCCAGGCGCTGCTGGCCGCGCGCATGGGGAAGAAGCGGATCATCGCCGAGACCGGCGCCGGCCAGCACGGCGTGGCCAGTGCCACCGTGGCCACCCGCCTCGGGCTGGAATGCGTGGTCTACATGGGCGCCACCGATATCGAGCGCCAGAAGATCAACGTCTACCGCATGAAGCTGCTGGGCGCCACGGTCGTTCCGGTGACCAGCGGCTCGGCCACGCTCAAGGACGCGCTCAACGAGGCCATGCGCGACTGGGTGACCAACGTGCAGGACACCTTCTACATCATCGGCACCGTCGCCGGGCCGGACCCGTACCCGCGCATGGTGCGCGACTTCAACGCCGTGGTCGGCCGCGAGGCGCGCGCGCAGATGCTGGCCGACTACGGCCGCCTGCCGGATGCGATCACCGCCTGCGTCGGCGGCGGCAGCAATGCGATCGGCCTGTTCCACGCCTTCCTCAATGACCGCGACGTGCGCATCGTCGGCGCCGAGGCGGCGGGTGATGGCATCGAGACCGGCCGGCATGCGTCCTCGCTGTCGGCGGGGCGGGTGGGCGTGCTGCATGGCAACCGCACCTACGTGATCTGCGACGACGACGGCCAGATCACCGAGACCCATTCGATTTCCGCCGGCCTGGACTATCCCGGCGTCGGCCCGGAGCATGCCTTCCTCAAGGACAGTGGCCGCGCCGAGTACATCGGGGTCACCGACGAGGAGGCGCTGGAAGCCTTCCATCGCCTCACCCGCACCGAGGGCATCCTGCCGGCGCTGGAATCCAGCCATGCCGTGGCCGAGGCGATCAAGCTGGCGCGCGAGCTGCCGAAGGACAAGCTGGTGCTGTGCAACCTGTCCGGTCGTGGCGACAAGGACGTGCACACCATCGCCGCGCGCGAAGGCATCGAACTCTGATGCACGCCGCCGCCGACACGTCTTCCCTGCGCCGCGCGCCCCGGCGCGCGCCGAACCTGGACCGCCCGCAATGAGCCGCATCGACTCCGCTTTCGCCCGCCTGCGCGCCGATGGCCGCAAGGCCCTGATCCCCTTCATCACCGCCGGCGATCCCTCGCTGGAGGCCACCGTCCCGGTGATGCACGCGCTGGTCGCCGCCGGTGCCGACTGCATCGAACTGGGCGTGCCGTTCTCCGACCCGATGGCCGACGGCCCGGTGATCCAGCGCAGCTCCGAGCGTGCGCTGGCGCGCGGCGCCGGCATGGGCTACGTGCTGGATGCGGTGCGCCGCTTCCGCGAGCGCGACAGCGACACGCCGGTGGTACTGATGGGCTACCTCAACCCGGTGGAGATCCGCGGTGCGGCCGCGTTCGCCGCCGCGGCCGTGGATGCCGGGGTTGACGGCGTGCTGCTGGTGGACCTGCCGCCGGAAGAAGCGCCGGAGTTCCTCGAAGCCTTCGACGCTGCCGGTCTGGCGCTGGTGATGCTCGCCTCGCCAACCACTTCCGGCGAGCGAGGCACCATGCTCAGCGCAAGCGCCCGCGGCTACCTGTACTACGTCAGCTACGCCGGCGTGACCGGCGCCGACCGGCTCGACACCACCGCCGCCGGCCGCCACCTGCAGACGCTGCGTGCCAGCGCGAAAGTGCCGGTGGTGGCGGGCTTCGGCTTCTAGGACGCCGCCAGCGCCCGCGCGATGGCGGTGGT
>JAEWAG010000001.1 GCA_023391775.1 Pseudomonadota bacterium
CGCCGGCCACGATCCGCGTGCGCGCGGCGATCACCGCGTTGGCCTGCTGCCGCTGCAGCATCGCCTGGGCGATCTCCGGGGCGTAGGCCAGGTGGCTGATGCGCGCCTCGATCACTTCCACGCCGGCCGTCCCCAGGCGCTCGGCAATCTGCACCTGCAGGTGCTCGGAGATCTCCTGCGGGTGGCTGCGCAGGGCGATCTGGCCCTCGTCGTGCTGGTCGTAGGGATAGCTGGAAGCCATCGCCCGCAGCGCCGCCTCGGACTGGATGTGGACGAAGCTCTCGTAGTCGTCGACGTTGAACACCGCCTCGGAGGCATCGACCACCTGCCACACGATCACCGCGGCGATCTCGATCGGGCTGCCGTCCAGGTCGTTGACCTTGAGCTTGCCGCTTTCGAAGTTGCGCACGCGCTGGCTGACCTTGCGCTTGGAGTAGAAGGGGTTGTTCCAGCGCAGGCCGGCTTCCTTGACCGTGCCCACGTACTTGCCGAACAGGCTCAGCACCGCCGCCTGGTTGGGCTGGATCGAATACAGGCCGGTAAATCCGAGCAGCGCGGCCACCAGGGCCAGGGCCGCTCCGATGAGCAGGGCCGCACCGCCGGCGCCGGTATCTGCGGCGCCAACGCCCGTGAAGAACAGCCAGGCGGTCAGCAGCGACAGGCCGATGGCGGCGAGCAGGACGGGAATACCGGCAAGTGAACGGATCGGACGCTCTTTCATGGGACTCTCCAGGTGACGGGTGTATCTGATATCAGAAAGATATCAGTCGTCAAGTGTCCTGGCGGCCGCCCCTCCGGAGGCGGCCCTGCCGCTGCGAACGGCTGCGGGCGGGCCGCTACACTGGCCGCCCTTCCATCAGCGCCACACCCGCCATGGTCCGTATCGGAACCCCGCTGTCCCCCCATGCCACCCGCGTCCTGCTGCTCGGCTCGGGCGAACTGGGCAAGGAAGTGGCGATCGAGCTGCAGCGCCTGGGCGCGGAGGTGATCGCTGCCGACCGCTACGCCGATGCGCCGGCGATGCAGGTGGCCCACCGCAGCCACGTGCTGGACATGCTCGATACCTTCGCCCTGCGCGAGCTGATCGCGCTGGAGAAGCCGGACCTGGTGGTGCCCGAGATCGAGGCCATCCATACCGAGACCCTGGTCCAGCTGGAGGCCGAGCACGGGCAGAAGGTGGTGCCCACGGCGCGCGCCGCGCGCCTGACCATGGACCGCGAGGGTATCCGCCGCCTAGCCGCCGAGACCCTGGGCCTGCCGACCTCGCCCTACCGCTTCGTCGACACGGTGCAGGAATACCGCGCGGCGGTGGCCGCCATCGGCCTGCCGTGCGTGGTCAAGCCGGTGATGTCCTCCTCGGGCAAGGGCCAGAGCACCGTGCGCGACGCTTCGCAGGTGGAGGCGGCCTGGGAATACGCGCAGACCGGCGGACGTGCCGGCGCCGGGCGCTGCATCGTCGAGGGCTTCGTCGACTTCGACTACGAGATCACCCTGCTGACCGTGCGCCATGCCGGTGGCACCGAGTTCTGCGAGCCGATCGGCCACCTGCAGCGCGACGGCGACTACCGCGAGAGCTGGCAGCCGCAGCCGATGTCGTCGCGCGCTCTGGAGCGTGCGCGGGAAATCGCGCGCACGATCACCGACGACCTCGGCGGCTGGGGCGTGTTCGGCGTGGAGCTGTTCGTCAAGGGCGACCAGGTGTGGTTCTCGGAAGTGTCGCCGCGTCCGCATGACACCGGCCTGGTCACCCTGGCCTCGCAGGATCTTTCCCAGTTCGCACTGCATGCCCGCGCGATTCTCGGCCTGCCGGTACCGGTGATCCGCCAGCATGGGCCGACCGCGTCCTGCGCGCTGCTGGCTACCGGCCACGGCGTACCGGTGTTCTCCGGTGTGGATGCGGCCCTGGCCGGGCCGGATACCGCGTTGCGCCTGTTCGGCAAGCCCAGGGTCGAGGGCCAGCGCCGGGTCGGCGTGACCCTGGCCCGCGGCAGCGACATCGGACAGGCGCGTACGGTCGCCCGCGATGCCGCCGCGGCGATCGGGATCGAACTGCTGCCCTGAGCGGTCGCGGTCCTACAGCGGTGATGCGAAGCGCGCGCCGGCCAGGCGGATGCTCCACACCAGCTCGACCATCGCCAGGTTGTTGAGCAGCGGCTCGCCGGCCAGCACCAGCCAGTAGCCGCTGCCGTCGATCCACAGCGGGATGAACGACCACGCCGGCAGCAGCATGTCCGGATCATCGTGGAAGGCCACGCGCTGGGCCCCGGCCCAGCCTCGCCGTGCCTGGCGCGCGGCGAAGGCCGAGTAGTCGGCCGCGGCAGCGCTGAGGGTCTCGGCCAGCGCCTGGTCCAGTCCGGAATGACCCAGGCAGAAGCCACTGTCGGAGGCCAGCACCGCGCGGCGCTCGCCGGACAGCGGCGCGATCACGTGCTGGGCGAAGTCGCCCAGGCGCACGTCCGGCGCCGGCACCTGGCGCCGCAGCACCTGCACCCACTGCCTGTCCCGCAACTGCTGCAGCATGCGTCCGCTGCGGTCGTGCTGCTGGCGCCAGCTCGAC
>JAEWAG010000030.1 GCA_023391775.1 Pseudomonadota bacterium
CCGCAACGGCCGGCGCGGCAGCCGGCTCCGGCTCACGGACGATCAGGTCGGACGGCAGCGCCTGGGGCGCCTCGATCACCGGTGCGTCGATGGCCTGCGCGGTGCGCGGCGCGTCGACCAGGGCCGAATATTCGCGTACCAGGCGTCCCTGGCCCCAGTCCACCTCGACCAGGAAGGCGATCGCGGGCACATCCACCGGCGCGGCGCTGGTGACCCGCACCACCGCCCTGCCCTGGGCGTCGGCGGTGATCTCGAACTGCAGGTCGCGAACCAGGCCGGCCGGCGGCTGCAGGCCGACCCGGGCGAAGGTGTCCGGCGAAGCCAGGCGGACACGCGCGTTTTCAAGCTCGCCCGGCTGGTTGGAGATGATCGGGATCTCGGCCAGCAGCGGCTGTCCTGGGGAGGAAAGCACCCGGATCTGGCCAAGGCCCAGCGCAAGGGCGCTGCTGCTGGCCAGCAGCAGGAGCAGCGCCATCAGCCATTGCAGCGGGCGCCGCGCGCCCAGTCCCCTCGTTTCCATGGCGCGAACTATAGCGGTTTCGGCCTTGCCCCCGCAGCGCCATGCCTGCGGGACGGCGCGGCCATGGCAGGCGACAGCGACAACGCCGCCGCCCGCCACCACCGGCTCAGCCGCCGGCCGCGACCAGCTCGGCCAGCTGCACCGCGTTGAGCGCGGCGCCCTTGCGGATGTTGTCCGAGACGATCCACAGGTTCAGGCCGCGCGGATGGGAGATGTCCTCGCGGATGCGGCCCACGTACACCGGGTCGTTGCCCGAGGCGTGGGTAACCGGGGTCGGATAGCCGCCGGCCTTGCGCTCGTCCACCACTTCCACACCCGGCGAGCGCTCCAGCAGTTCGCGCGCGGCCTCGGCGGTGACCTTGTCCTTGGTCTCGATCGCGACGGCCTCGGAGTGGCCGTAGAACACCGGCACGCGCACCGCGGTCGGGTTCACCTGGATGCTGTCGTCGCCGAGGATCTTGCGGGTCTCCCAGACCAGCTTCATTTCTTCCTTGGTGAAGCCGTTGTCCAGGAAGTCGTCGATGTGCGGGATCAGGTTGAAGGCGATCTGCACCGGGAAGCGCTGCGGGTCCGCATCCTGGAAGTTGAGCAGCGCGCCGGTCTGGCGGCCCAGCTCTTCCATGGCCGAGCGGCCTGCGCCGGACACGGACTGGTAGGTGGCCACGTTGATGCGCTCGATGCCGTACTCGCGATGCAGCGGCGCCAGGGCCACCAGCATCTGCATGGTCGAGCAGTTCGGGTTGGCGATGATGCCGCGCGGGCGGTTCTTCGCCGCCTCCGGGTTGACCTCGCTGACCACCAGCGGCACGTCGTCGTCGTACCGGAACGCCGAGGAGTTGTCGATCACCACCGCACCGGCGGCGGCGAACTTCGGCGCGTATTCCTTGGACACGCTGCCGCCGGCGGAGAACAGGGCGATGTCCACGCCGGCCGGGTCGAAGGTGGCCAGGTCGCGCACCTGGATCTCACGGCCGGCAAAGGTGATGTCGCCGCCGGCGGAGCGCTCGGAAGCCAGGGGGATCAGCTCGGCGACCGGGAAGTTGCGCTCGGCCAGGATGGACAGCATGGTCTCGCCGACCGCGCCGGTGGCGCCGACGACGGCGACGGTGAAACGACGTTCTGCGTTGCTCATTGGGCTTCTCGTGATTCGTGAAGGTGATTCGGGATGCGTTGCCAAAGCGCGGGGCGCGCGTGCCGTGCTCGGGGAGCCTCCTGCCCGGGTTGGCGCCGGTGCTGCGGGGCGCGGGGCGGAGGCTCCCTATCGTTTGCCGGCGTCGTCTTTGCCCACGCCGGCGTCGGCGGTGATGGCACCCGCCGTTCCGGTGGTCTTCTTCGCGGTCACCGGCGTGGCCGGGTGGCCGGCGTGCGGGCCCAGGTCCAGGGCCGCCAGCAGGTTGTCCACCGCCAGCTGCACCATCGCCCGGCGGGTGGCCAGCGAGGCGCTGCCGATATGCGGGGTCAGCACCACATTGCGCAGCGCCAACAGTTCCGGACGCACCGCAGGCTCGCCCTCGTACACGTCCAGGCCGGCGGCGGCCAGGCGGCCATTGCCCAAGGCATCGGCCAGGGCCAGTTCGTCGACGATGCCGCCGCGGGCGATGTTCACCAGCGTGGCGGTGGGCTTCATCTTCGCCAGCGCGGCCACGTCGACCAGGTGGTGCGCCTGCGGCGAGTAAGGCAGCACCAGCACCAGGTGGTCGGACTGCGACAGCAGCGCATCAAAGTCCACGTAACGCGCGTCGACCTCGCGCTCGACCGCCTCCGGCAGGCGCGAGCGGTTGTGGTACAGCACCTTCATGCCGAAGCCGTGGTGGCCGCGACGGGCAATGGCCTGGCCGATGCGGCCCATGCCGAGGATGCCCAGGGTGCTGCCGTGGATGTCGGCACCGAGCAGGGTCGAGAACGACCACTGGTTCCAGTGGCCCTCGCGCAGCCAGCGCTCGGACTCGGACAGTCGCCGTGCCGCCGCCATCAGCAGGGCAAAGCCCAGGTCGGCAGTGGTCTCGGTCAGGACGTCCGGGGTGTTGGTGGCGATGATGCCGGCCGCGTCCAGCGCGGCGATGTCCAGGTTGTTGTAGCCCACGCCGAGATTGGCGATCGCGCGCAGGCGCGGGGCGCCGGCGATCTCCGCGGCGCCAACCCGGTCCTCCAGGGTCACCAGGGCGCCGTCCACGTCACGCAGTGCCGCGGCGATGTCCTGCGGCGCGTGCGCCGTTTCGGTGCCCACCATGTCCACGTCGCAATGGGCGGCCAGCTGCCCGACGATGTCGTCGAACAGCGGCTGCGACACCCAGACGCGGGGACGTGCGGCGGCCATGGCGCGGACTATTCCTCCGGCCCAAGCGCACCGGCACCGGCCGGGATGCGTGGGGTGACCGTGCCCACGTCGCCGCACTGGGCGCGGTGGCGCAGGGCCTGGTCCATCAGCACCAGGGCGACCATCGCCTCGGCGATCGGCGTGGCGCGGATGCCGACGCAGGGGTCGTGGCGACCGGTGGTGATGACCTCGACCGGGTTGCCGTGCACGTCCACGGTGGGACCGGGCAGGCGCAGGCTTGAGGTGGGCTTGAGCGCAATCGAGGCGACCACCTGCTGGCCGGTGGAAATGCCGCCGAGGATGCCGCCGGCATGGTTGCTGGCGAAGCCTGCCGGACCGATCAGGTCGCGGTGCTCCGTGCACTTCTGCACCACCGCAGCGAAACCGTCGCCGATCTCCACGCCCTTGACCGCATTGATGCTCATCAGCGCCGCGGCCAGCTCGCCGTCGAGCTTGCCGTAGATCGGCTCGCCCCAGCCCGGCGGCACGCCGTCGGCGACCACGGTGACCCGTGCCCCGACCGAGTCGCCGGACTTGCGCAGCGCGTCCATGTAGGACTCGAGTTCGGCCACCTGCGGCGCATGCGGCCAGAAGAAGGGGTTGTCCTCCACCGCACTCCAGTCGAACCCGGCCGGGCTGACCTCGCCGATCTGCGCCATGAACCCGCGCACGGTGACGCCGTAGCGCTGCTGCAGCCACTTCTTGGCGATCACTGCCGCGGCCACGCGCATGGTGGTCTCGCGTGCCGAGCTGCGGCCGCCACCGCGCGGGTCTCGTATCCCGTACTTCTGCCAGTAGCTGTAGTCGGCATGGCCGGGGCGGAACTGCGCGGCGATGTTCACGTAGTCCTTGCTGCGCTGGTCGGTGTTGCGGATCAGCAGCGCGATCGGGGTGCCGGTGGTGCGGCCCTCGTAGACGCCGGAAAGGATCTCCACCTCGTCGGCCTCGCGCCGCGCCGAGGGGTGGCGCGCCTTGCCGGTGGCGCGGCGCTGCAGGTCGTGGGCGAACTCCTCCGGCGCGATCTCCAGCCCGGGCGGACAGCCGTCGATGACGCAGCCGATGGCCGGGCCGTGCGACTCGCCGAAGGTGGTGACCGACAGCAGCCTGCCGAAGGTGTTGCTGCTCAAGACGTGCCCCGCATGGAGACCTGGACAAGGCCGCCAAGCATCGCACATCGCGACGCCTGCTGCAGCGCGTCAGGACGGGAAAAAACGTTGCCGCGGTAACGGCTTACGCCGGCCGCGCCAGCACTGCGCGAACCCGCACGATGCCGGCGGCAGTGACGGATCAGGCGCGCGCGGCGGCCAGTGCGGCGATGCGCTCGCGGTGGGCGATCAGCTCGCGGCACTCGACCGCGAAGATGCCCATCTGCCCGACCTTGAACTCGATCCAGGCCAGGTCCAGTTCCGGCAGCAGATTGACTAAGTGCTGCTCGGACTCGCCCACCTCGCAGATCAGCAGGCCGTCCTCGTCCAGGTGGTCCGGCGCGTCGCGCAGGATCTTCAGCACCAGGTCCAGGCCATCCGGGCCGGCGCGCAGGCCCAGCTCCGGTTCGTAGTCGTACTCGCGCGGCAGCGCGTCGGTCTCGTCGTCGGTCACGTACGGCGGGTTGGTGACGACGAGCTGGTAGCGGCGGCCGGCCAGGCCGGCGAACAGGTCGGACTTGACCAGCTCCACGTTGCCGGCGTGCAGCCGCTCCTTGTTCTCGGCAGCCAGCGCCAGGGCATCATCGCTGATGTCCACGCCGTCGACCTGCCAGTCCGGGTTGTAGTGGCCCATGGCGATGGCGATGCAGCCCGAGCCGGTGCACAGGTCCAGCGCGCGCTCGACGTGGCGGCCGGCCAACCACGGCTCGAAACCGTTCTCGATCAGCTCGGCGATCGGCGAGCGCGGCACCAGGGCGCGGGTGTCGGACTTGAAGCTCAGGCCCGCGAACCAGGCCTCGCCGGTCAGGTAGGCGGCCGGGATGCGCTCGTCGATGCGGCGCTGGAACAGCGCAAGGATCTTCGCCTTCTCCGCGCCGGTCAGCCGCGACTGGCCATATACGGGGCTGAGGTCATGCGGCAGGTGCAACGCGTGAAGCACCAGCTGGGTGGCCTCGTCCATGGCGTTGTCGTAGCTGTGCCCGAAGGTCAGGCCGGCCTCGTTGAAGCGGCTGCCGCCGTAGCGGATCAGGTCGATGATCGTGTGCAGCTCGCTGGCCGGATCGGCGTGGGTCATGGGGGTCCGGCGCCGGTGGGCGCGTCGATGGAAAGGGCCGGGAATTATAGGGCAACGGCGGTCTTTTCCCCGGTAACAGCTATGATGGGCGACCCGACGCCACGCCTTATGGACGCTGACGCCATGTTCAACCGCACCACCGGCTACATCCTCGCCGCCGCCCTCGCCGCTGGCCTGGGTCTGCTCGCCGCCCGCCACTTCTTCGACGCCGAGCCGCGCCCGGCCACCCCGGAGCTGCAGACGGTCACCCTGCTGCCGCAGCCGCGCGAGTTGCCGCCGTTCAACCTGCGCCAGTCCGACGGCACCCAGCTGCTGCAGGGCGAGCTGGCCGGCCATTGGACCCTGGCCTTCCTCGGCTTCACCTTCTGCCCGGACGTGTGCCCGACCACCCTGTCCGAGCTGTCCCTGGCGCAGAAGGAATGGGAGCAGCTGCCCGAGTCGATCCGCCCGCGCGTGCTGTTCGTGTCGGTCGACCCGGAGCGCGACACCCCGGCCCGCGCCGGCGAGTATGCCCATGCCTTCCACCCGGACACCCTGGCGGCCACCGCCGACGTGCCGGCACTGGAGAAGTTCGCCACCTCGATCGGCTTCGTGTTCATGAAGGTGCCGGGCAAGACCTACGACGAGAACCCGAACGACTACAGTGTGGACCACTCGGCCAACATCGCCGTGCTCGACACCCAGGGCCGGCTGGCCGGCCTGATCCGTCCGCCTTTCCAGCCCAAGGCCATCGCCGCCGACCTGGCCGCACTGACCGCGATGGAGCGCGCCCAGTGAGCCTGCTCACCCACCTGACCTGGCTGTTGCCGCACCGCGCCCTGTCGGCGGCGGCGCGCAAGCTGGCGTACTCGCAGGACCCGGCGGTCAAGCAGCGCTTCATCGACGCGGTGGTGAGCCGCTTCAACGTGGACCTGGGCGAGGCCGCCGAGCCGGACCCGACCGCCTACCCCAGCTTCAATGCGTTCTTCACCCGGGCGCTCAGGCCCGGCGCGCGCACCGCCGACCCGGACCCGCGCGCACTGCTGATGCCGGCCGACGGCCGGATCAGCCAGCTGGGGCCGATCGAGGCCGACGGCCGCATCTTCCAGGCCAAGGGCCAGTCGTTCACCGCCGCCGAGCTGCTGGGCGATGCGGAGGCCGCACGCGTGTTCGCCGGCGGCAGTTTCGCCACCGTGTACCTGTCGCCGCGCGACTACCACCGCGTGCACATGCCCTGGACCGGGACCCTGCGCGAGACCGTGCACGTACCCGGGCGGCTGTTCAGCGTCGGCCCTGCCGCGGTCCGCGCGGTGCCGCGGCTGTTCGCCCGCAACGAGCGCCTCGTGTGCCATTTCGATACCGATTTCGGGCCGATGGCCTCGGTCATGGTCGGCGCGATGCTGGTTTCCGGCGTGGAGACGGTGTGGAGCGGGGTGGAAATCCCCGAGTACGGCGATGACATCACCCGCAAGGACTGGCGCGGCAAGGGCATCGTGCTGGAGCGCTTCGCCGAGATGGCACGCTTCAACTACGGCTCGACCGTGATCGTGCTGCTGCCTCCGGGCGCGGCCACGCTGGCCCCGGGCCTGCAGGCCGAATCGCCCGTGCGCCTGGGCCAGGCACTGGCGCATCTGGCCGGCTGACAGCGGCCTGCAGCCCGGCCGCCGCGGGCAACCTCACCTGCCCCAACCGTCGCGCTTTGCAGGCCCGTGCGGCGCGGCCGACCAGCGTCCAGGCTCGCTTCCCCAAGGCGTCGCACGCATGGCCGGGTGAAAGCCCGGGCAAGCCGGTGCAGCAAGAAGGTCCCGCGCACCGTGGCCGGGGCCGGTCACGCACGCGTGGCCCATCGCGGCGGCGGCGACGGCAAGCGCCGGAC
>JAEWAG010000072.1 GCA_023391775.1 Pseudomonadota bacterium
TCCGTGGTCCAGCACCATCCGTACCGCTCGTTGCCGCACCTCAGGCGAAAACCGGTTCGACGTCTTCTTCGTCATGGCTCCAACCTCTCAAGGTTTGAAGCCTCCGGCAAACCCGGGGCGGTTCAACGCCGGGTGTGACGCCCGGTTCGCTGACCTTCCAGGACTACGCCACGCGAATCGGCAAGTCCCGACCCTACGTCAGCAAGCTCGTCGCTCTCGGCTGTTGAATGCCACTGAGAACTGACCCGGGGTTGCCATGAGGATTTGACCCGGGTTGTGGATGTGGGCGGGGTTTTGGGATCCCGTCAGTTGGGCTGTGGCTTCCTTTCGCGGTGGGCTTGGGTGGCGGAGCTGTTCCTGAAGCGGAAGCTGTCGTTTCCGGTCTCCAGGATGTGGCAGTGGTGGGTGAGCCGGTCGAGGAGGGCGGTGGTCATCTTGGCATCTCCGAAGATGGCAGCCCACTCACTGAAGCTGAGATTGGTGGTGATGATGACGGTGGTCTGCTCGTAGAGCTTGCTGAGCAGGTGGAACAGCAGGGCACCGCCCGAGGCGCTGAACGGCAGGTATCCCAGCTCGTCGAGGATCAGCAGGTCGGTGTGGAGCAGGCGGGCGGCGATCTGCCCGGACCTTCCGGCTGCTTTCTCCTGCTCGAGGGCGTTGACCAGTTCGACCGTGGAGAAGAACCGCACGCGTTTGCGGTGATGCTCGACGGCCTGGACCCCGAGCGCGGTGGCGACGTGGGTCTTTCCTGTTCCTGGCCCTCCGACCAGCACGATATTGTCGGCCTTCTCCATGAAGGCTCCGGCATGGAGCTGGCGGACCAGGGTTTCGTTGAGCTGGCTGCTGGCAAAGTCAAAGCCCGCCAGGTCCTTGTAGATGGGAAACCGTGCCGCCTTGAGCTGGTAGGCGATGGAGCGGACCTCCCGCTCGGCGATCTCGGCCTTGAGCAACTGCGAGAGGATGGGGATCGCGGTCTGGAAGGCAGGCGCGCCCTGTTCAGACAGTTCAGCCGCCGCCTGCGCCATGCCGTGCATCTTGAGGCTGCGCAGCATGATGGTAATGGCGCCAGCCGCCGGGTCATGACGCATGACGGCCTCCCTGCCTCAGGCGGAGGCTGTCGTAGCGGGCGACGTTGGCTTCGGGCTCCTGCGCCAGCACCAAGGCCTGGGGTGCCTCGATCGGCGGCACCTGGGAGCCCGCGCCGTCGGTCAGCCGGTGCAGCAGGTTCAGGATGTGGGTCTTGGTGGCGACACCGGCCTGCAGAGCCAGCTCCACGGCGACCAGCACCGCCTGCTCATCATGCTGGAGCACCAGGGAGAGGATCTCCACCATCTCCCGGTCGCCGCCGGACCGGCCGTGCAGGTGGCGCTGCAACTGCCGGAAGGCCTCCGGCAGTTCGGCGAAGGGCGCGCCGTTGCGCAGGGCACCAGGCTTGCGCTGGATCACGGCGAGGTAGTGCCGCCAATCATAGATCGTCCGGCCCTGCCCATGGTGCGAACGCTCGATGACCCGCCGGTGCTCGCAGATGACGGCCCCCTCCGCGACCACCACGATGCGGTCGGGATAGATCCGCAGGCTGACCGGACGGTTGGCGAAGGAGGCAGGCACGCTGTAGCGGTTGCGGTCGAAGTGCACGAGGCAGGTTGGTGAGACCCGTTTGGTTTCATCCACAAAGCCGTCGAAAGCTCGCCTGACCGGCATCAGGCAGCCCACTTCCTGCCGCCAGACCGCGGCGACGCTGCCGGGCTCGGCCCCGTGCGGGATCTCATCCCATAAGCTGAGGCATCGCTGTTCCAGCCAGGCGTTCAGCGCCTCCAGGCTGGCGGCGTGAGGCATGGGCTGCCACAACCTGTGCCGGGCATCCTGGACGTTTTTCTCGACCTGCCCTTTCTCCCAGCCGGAGGCTGGATTGCAGAATTCCGGCTCGAACAGGTAGTGGCTCGCCATGGCCAGGAAGCGGGCATTGACCTGCCGCTCGCGGCTCGGGCCGATGCGGTCCACGGCGGTGCGCATGTTGTCGTAGATCCCGCGCCGCGGCACCCCACCCAGCACGCGAAAGCCGTGGTTGTGGGCGTCAAACAGCATCTCGTGCGTCTGCAGGAGGTAGGCCCGCACCAGAAAGGCCCGGCTGAAGCAGAGCTTGAGATGGGCGACCTGCAGCTTGGTGCGCTCGCCGCCGATGGTGGCATGCTCCTCGCTCCAGTCGAACTGGAACGCCTCGCCCGGGCCAAAAGCCAGGGGCACGAAGACACCGCGGCTGGAAGTCTGTTGCTGGCGAAGCCAATCGTCCCGCCAGGCCCGCACAAAGGCGGCAACCCGCCGGTACGACCCAGCATAGCCAAGTCTGGCCAGTTCCGCGTGGAACTGCCGGGCCGTGCGTTTCTGCTTGCGCGGCCGGCGAGCATCCGTCCGCAGCCAGGCTGCCAGCCGCTCGGCAAAGGGATCCAGTTTACTGGGGCGACCGGGCGTCCTGAAAACAGGCTCCACCGCGTCGGACCGCAGGTACTTGCGGATGGTGTTCCGCGACAGGCCGGTCCGGCGGGCAATCGCGCGGATCGAGAGCTGCTCCCGGAAATGCCAGCGCCGGATAACGCTTAACAACGCCATGTCCAACACTCCCGCTGCCCCCGTCCAAAAGGCAGAGGCTAGCGTCCGAACATGGGTCAGTTCTCAGTGGCAACTTCACCCCAAACCGGGTCAGTTCTCAGTGGCATTCAACAATCCAGGCCTCGTGCACTCGAGTGCACGGGGGTAAAGTGACCGGGCGATCCCTTTCCGCCAGGCTCAGCAGCCGCGGGTGTGCTCCCCTACACTGTGGCACGGTTGCGGGTAGGCGCCTCAGCCAGGACTGGAAAATCAAAAGCATGAATACGGAAACAAGCGGACCCAGCTCTCACGTGTACTATTCACAAAGGCTCCGCCTGCACTACATCGATTGGGGCAATCCGGGTGCGCCGCCGCTCCTCCTCATCCACGGCGGGAGGGACCATTGCCGCAGTTGGGATTGGGTCGCCAGAGCGCTGCGACACGAATGGCATGTTATCGCGCCCGACCTCCGAGGGCACGGCGACAGCCAGTGGTCCCCAGACGGTAACTACTCCATGGCAGCCTACGTCTATGACCTCGCCCAGATCATTCATCGGCAGGAGCTTGCTCCGCTCAGCATCATTGGACATTCGCTGGGCGGCAATATCGCTCTGCGTTACGCTGGCATCTATCCCGAGGCGGTGCGGCAACTCGTCGTGATCGAGGGCCTGGGACCGTCTCCGACAAAGCTGGCCGAGCGCGGCAAGCGGCTCATTGATGACCGCATGCGAGCCTGGATCGAGGAGCAGCGATCGCTCGCGGGGCGGGCGCCCCGCCGCTACGCCTCATCGGAGGAGGCCCTACGGCGCATGCAGGATGACAACACGCATTTAACCACCGATCAGGCCAGGCATCTGACCCAGCATGGGATCAGCCAGAACGAGGATGGCAGCTACAGCTGGAAATTCGACAACTACGTCCGCTCGCAAGCTCCAGCCGATATGACGCAGGCTGACCTTGAATACCTCTGGAGCAGGATCGCCTGCCCGACACTCCTCGTCTATGGTAACGAGAGCTGGGCGTCGAACCCTTCACGGGCCGGCCGGGCCCGGCACTTCCGGAACGCCAGAGTTGTGTCCTTCGAGCGCGCCGGGCACTGGGTCCACCATGACAGATTTGATGCCTTCGTCGCTGAGGTCAGGGGCTTTCTCGGTGCTTGAGTGTACGTGCTTCCC
>JAEWAG010000109.1 GCA_023391775.1 Pseudomonadota bacterium
GTGCTGTCCCGTGCCACGGCCGGCGCGGCCCAGGCCCGGGCCGTGTTCGAGTGGCGCCTGCTGGAGTACGCCGGCAAGACGGTCCGGGCGCCGGCATGCACCGCCGGGACACTGGAGCAGGTGGGGCGGCCATCCGTCCCCGACCCGGCGGCCAACCGGATCGCGGTTACTTTTCCCTCGACGCCCCTGCGGTGGACCCACCCTGCGGACCGTAGCCGGCCAGGCTGCGGCGCACATCGCCAGCCTGTGCCTGCCGGTCACGTCCGCGGCGCAGGACCGCACGCGACGTGAACACCGCCTCCGCGTGGCCGCATGGCCGCGGCGCCCCAGCCGACGCGGCGGCACCGGCCGGCCAGGGGCGGAACGGGTAAAATGCGCGTCCAAACCGCAGAAAACGGTCCCCCGTGAAGATCCTCCTCCAGGCCCTGGTCAGCCAGGGCATCGAAGCCCTGCGCGTCGCCGGCACGCTGCCGGCCGACGTCCCGACGCCCGATTTCGTCATCGAGCGCCCCAAGACGCGCGAACATGGCGACTTCGCCACCAACGTGGCGATGCTGATGGCCAAGCCCGCGCGCACCAATCCGCGCGCCCTGGCGCAGGCACTGGTGGCCGCGCTGCCGGCCAGCGACGACATCGCCAGGGTCGAGATCGCCGGCCCGGGCTTCATCAACTTCCACCTCGCCCCGGGCGCGTGGCAGCGCGAGGTGGCCGGAGTGCTGCGCCATGGCGCCGAGTACGGCCGCAACACCAGCGGCGGCGACCGCACCGCCGGCGTGGAATACGTCTCGGCCAACCCGACCGGCCCGCTGCACGTGGGCCACGGCCGGGCCGCCGTCATCGGCGACTGCATCGCGCGGGTCCTCGATGCCAATGGCTGGAAGGTCAAGCGCGAGTTCTACTACAACGACGCCGGCGTCCAGATCGAGAATCTCGCCCGCTCCACCCAGGCGCGCCTGCGCGGGCTCCGCCCCGGCGACGCGCAGTGGCCGGCGGAGGCCTACAACGGCGACTACATCCAGGACGTGGCCGACGCCTACCTGCGCGGCGACACCGTGGAAATCGAAGGGCACGCGGTTACCGGCACCGGCGAGGTCGAGGACATCGACGCGATCCGCCGCTTCGCCGTGGCGTACCTGCGCAACGAGCAGAACCAGGACCTGGCCGCGTTCGGGGTCGAGTTCGACATCTACTTCCTGGAGAGCTCGCTCTACAGCGACGGCAAGGTCGAGGAGGCCGTGCGCGAGCTGACCGCCAACGGCCACACCTACGAGGACGGTGGCGCGCTGTGGCTGCGCTCGACCACCTTCGGTGACGACAAGGACCGCGTGATGCGCAAGTCCGACGGCACCTACACGTACTTCGTGCCGGACGTGGCCTACCACCTGAGCAAGTGGCAGCGCGGCTACGAGCGTGCGATCACCGAGCTGGGCGCCGACCACCACGGCAGCCTGGCCCGGGTAAGGGCGGGCCTGCAGGCACTGGACGTGGGCATCCCGCAGGGCTGGCCGGAATACGTGCTGCACCAGATGGTCACGGTGATGCGCGGCGGCGAGGAAGTGAAGCTGTCCAAGCGCGCCGGCTCCTACCTGACCCTGCGCGACCTGATCGAGGAAGCCGGACGCGATGCCACCCGCTGGTTCCTCGTCGCGCGCAAGCCCGATTCGCAGCTGGTGTTCGACATCGACCTGGCGCGCCAGCAGAGCAACGACAACCCGGTGTTCTACGTGCAGTACGCCCACGCCCGCGTGGCCGCGCTGTTCCGCCAGGCCGGCGAGAAGGGCCACACCTGGGACCAGGGCAACGGCCTGGCCAACCTGGCGCGGCTGGACGATGACGGCTCGCTGACGCTGGTCGTGGAACTGTCACGCTACCCGGAGGTTGTCGAGGCAGCCGGGCAGTCGCTGGAGCCGCATCTGGTGGCGCAGTACCTGCGCGAACTGGCCTATGCTTTCCACACCTGGTACGCGAACACCCCGGTGCTGGTCGAGGACGCGGCGCTGCGTGATGCACGCCTGGCCCTGGCCCAGTCGGTCCGGCAGGTGCTGGGCAATGGCCTGTCCCTGCTCGGCGTCGGCGCGCCGGAGCGGATGTAAGTACCCGGTACCACGGAGACAGCAGGAAAATGGCGGCAAGACGAGGCAAGAGCCAGGCACGGCGCAACGGCAGCGGCAGCCGGCCGGGTTGGGTATGGCTGGTGGCCGGCCTGGCGATCGGCGCGGTGGTGGTCCTGGCCGCGCCGGGGCTGATGAAGAAGGACGGCGACGGTTTCGTGCGCTTCGGCCCGCAGGCCGATCCGGATGCCGCGCCGCCGCCGGTGGCCGATACCGAGGCGATTGCCGATACCCCGCCGGAGCCGGCGCGGCCGGCCACCCAGGCGCCGCAGTACGACTTCTATACCGTGCTGCCCGGCAACGAGGGGCGCATGGCCGATGCCGAGCTGGCCGCCAGCGCGCGCGAGGAACAGGCGCGCCGCGAACAGGACGAGGCCCGCCGCGCCCGCGAGGCGCTGGAA
>JAEWAG010000115.1 GCA_023391775.1 Pseudomonadota bacterium
GGCGCCAACGGCGTGGTGCTGATGGGCGTGGGCTCCTCCGGCTCGCCGGTGGGCATGTCGGTCGGCGCCGGCAGCTACGGCCGCCACACCGCCGGCGGGCTGAGCGTGGGCATCCCCACCACCCAGAAGAAGGCCGCGGGCGTGGCCATCTGGGTGCCGCCGGGTGCCGTGCAGCAGGCGCAGCCGATTCCCCCGCAGCCTTCGCCGCCGGTTGAACCGGGCCGCTGATCCAGTGGCATGAACAGAAAAACGCCGGCGCAAAGCCGGCGTTTTCCTTCGTACGACCGGAAGCGGCGGCACGGCCGCTCCCATTGCCTTACTGCTTCAGGCAGCGCCCCAGGAAATCCTCCGCCAGCCGGTAGCGGTGCAGCGCATCCGCCCCCGACAGCCCGTGCCGCGCGCCGGGGTAGGCCATCATCTCGAACGGCTGCCCACGCTTCTGCAGCGCCGACATCACCGCCGTGGCGTTGGTGAACAGCACGTTGTCATCGGCCATGCCGTGCACCAGTAGCAGCTTCGGCGCATCCGGCCCGACCAGGCCGTCGATGTGCTGCAGCACGCGCGCCTCGCGATAGCCCTCCGGGTTGGCCGCCGGCAGCCCCATGTAGCGCTCGGTGTAGTGGGTGTCGTACAGCGCCCAGTCGCTCACTGGCGCGCCGGCCACGCCGCAGGCGTAGGCATCCGTGCGCGCCAGCAGCATCAGGGTCATGTAGCCGCCGTTGGACCAGCCGTGCACGCCGATGCGCGAGGCATCCACCCATGGCTGCGACTTCAGCCATTCCACGCCGCGCAGCTGGTCGTCCACCTCCACCGTGCCCTGCACGCCGTACAGCGCACCGCCGAACTCCCGCCCGCGCCGCGGCGTGCCGCGGTTGTCCAGCGAGAACACCACGTAGCCCTGCTGCGCCAGGTACTGGTTGAACAGCGCATCGCCGCGGCTCGGCCAGGCGCGGGTCACCGTCTGCGTGGCCGGGCCGCCGTACACGTAAACCACCACCGGGTACTTCTTGTTCGCATCGAAGCCGGCCGGGCGGATCAGGCTGTAATGCAGCTCGGTCACGCCGTCAGCGGCAGTAAGCGTGCCGAACTCCACCGGCAGCTGCGCATCGCGGTACTTCGCAAACGGGTGGTCCGCGTCGGCCGGGTCATTGCGCAGCAGCGTGGCCAGGCGCCGGCCGTCGTTGGCGAACAGCTCGATCTGCGGCGGCACCGTGTCGCTGGACCAGTGGTCCACGTACACGCTGGCATTGCGCGCGAACACCGGCGCATGCACGCCCGGGGCGGTCGAGAGCTTCTGCACCTCGCCCCCGGCCAGCGGCACGCGGTACACGTGCTTCTCCAGCGGCGAGTCCTTGGTGCCGGTGAACCACACCCAGCCGGCGTGCGCGTCCACCGCCAGCAGCTCGTCCACCACCCAGTCGCCGGAGGTCAGCGGGGTGAGCGTGCGGCCGTCCTCGGAGGCCAGGTACAGGTGTTCGTATCCGCTGCGCTCGGACGACCACAGGAAGCGGCCATCCGGCAGGAAGCGCAGCGCATCGTGCAGCGGCACCCAGGTCTTCGAGGTCTCGGTCAGCAGCACCCGCTGCGCGCCGCTGGCCAGCGTGGTCTCCACCAGCTCCAGCGTGTGCTGGTCGCGCGACTGGCGCTGGAAGGTCAGCCGCTGTGGATCGCGCCAGTCCACCCGCGCCAGGTAGATGTCCGGCTCCGGGCCCAGGTCGATCCAGCGAGGCTTCGCGCCGGCCTTCGGTGCGATCGTGCCCAGCTGCACCCGCACGTTGGCGTCGCCGGCGGCCGGGTAGCGCTGGTCCACCACCTCGGTGCGGTCGGCGTGCACCTCGTGGCGCTGGCGCAGCGGCACCGGCGACTCGTCGATGCGGATGAAGGCGATGGCGCTGTCGTCCGGCGCCCACCAGTAGCCGGTGTGGCGGCCCATCTCCTCGTCGGCCACGAACTCGGCCACGCCGTTGGCGATGGTCTCGCTGGCGTCGTGCGTCAGGCGGATCTCGCGCCCGCTGCGCAGGTCGATCACCCACAGCTCGCGCTCGCGCACGAAGCTGGCAAAGCCGCCGCGCGGCGACAGCCGCGGGTCGGTCGCAAAACCCGCGCCGGAGGTCAGCTTGCGCACCGCCTCGCGACCGCCACGCGCCAGGTCATACAGGTACAGCTCCCCGCCCAGCGGGAACAGCAGCGCCTTGCCATCCGGCGCCCACTGGTAATCCACGATGCCCGAGTACGCCGCGATGCGCTGGCGCTCGCGCCGCGCCTTCTCCGCCTCGCTCAGCACCTCCTCGCCCGGCAGCACCACCGACGAATCCACCAGCATCCGCGTCTGCCCGCTGGCCACGTCGTACTCCCACAGGTCCAGCCGGTTGCGGTCCGCCTCCTTGCCGCGCAGGAAGGTCACCTGCGCCCCGTCCGGCGACACCTGCGGCTTCATCAGCGTCGGCCCGGACAGCGGCGCACTGCCGGTGATGGCTTCGAGGGTGAGCTTTTCCGGCGCGGGCGCCGCGGTAGCAGGAACAACAGGCAGGGTCATGGCGACGGCGACGAGCAACGGTGACAGGGCCGGGAACAGGGACAGGCGCATGCAGGGATCCGTGGGAATGTCATGCGGGGGATTGTAGGCGGGGTGGCCAAGCGGGCGAGCCAGAGCCTGGCGCCAGCGCGATGGGCGGCAAGCCGACACACGTACAACCCGTGACAGACAGCGCAGCGCCTGCTGTTACGCCGGCAAGCGCACCGCCATAACCAATATCGCGGTGTGGTCGCCGTAGATCCCTAGCGCGTTATCCGGCGAGGAAGGCGACAGCACCAGCAAGCCGTTGATCGGGAAAACCTTCCGCACCGTTGACCACCCCCCGGTCCCCCAGCAGACTCGGTGCTACGCCCCCGATGGGGATCTAATGGTAGTTAGAGATCATGGATGAATTTCCGGGAGACCACGCAGAACAAGTCAAGGAGGTCTATGCACGGTTTGGCTTGGCCATCTATCAGGCACAGTGCCTAGAGCACGGACTGGTCAATGCCCTGGTGATGCTCGATCTGATTCCAAATGAGCGTCACAAGGTCAAGAGCAGAGCTCAGTGGGAAGGATTAGTTGACTCTTTTATGGGCTCCAAGTTTGAGCTAACTCTTGGAAAGCTAATCAAATCGCTATCAGCAGTTACAGCCGTACCGGAAAACCTTGCTCAAGATCTTGCCTCAGCGCTGAAGCTCCGCAACTATTTGGCTCACCATTACTTCCGCGAGCGCTCAGAGATGTTCGTGAGTGCACCAGGCCGGAGAAAGATGTTCGATGAGCTCATTGAGTGGTACGACCAATTGTCGAAGGCTGATGATGAGCTCTCGATCGTTGTTGCGCCTGCGGCTGCTGCTGCGGGACTTACGCCGGAACTACAAGAAAAACTGTTCAAGGAGCTTCTCGAGCGGGCGCAGCATGATCTCTAACAATTCATTCAAGCCGACGTTGCTCCGCAACGCGGCTTAACTCAAGCGTTAGGCCTATGAAGTTCGAGTCACTCACAGGAAAAAAGCTGCTCTCGATACGCTTGCTGAGCGTTGGAACTCATCCTGCTTGGGTAGACAGCTCCTCGCCCCAGATTGCGACGTATGCCGCCAACCTCGAACTTGCGGACTCAACCTGCGTACAAGTGTGCCCGTGCGAGGTTCCGATCGCGGGAAAGTACCCAGCCTTGGGCATCGAGCTACGTGACTGGTCGGGGTCTCCAGGAGTTCAGCGCTGGGGAGAGGGCGAGGAGTACTCCGTAGCTATGCCCAAAGAGCTAGATCGGTTCTTTCCCGCCATGATCAATGATCTGCGGCTCTGGGACTCAATGGGTGACGGCACACTTTCAGCGCTGGATCTTGTTCTTAGCACCGGCCCCACCCTGACGCTTAGACATGTATTTCCACCAATGATGCTTGGGCTTGACATAAGGGTCGCGGCCTAACAATGCGTTCAAGCCGAAGCCGCTTCGTTACGCCAAGCACATGGCAGGTACAGCTTGCCATGTGCTTCGCTCCACTACGCGTCTCGGCTTAACTTAGGTGTTAGACCACACACCCCATCAACGCAGATTCGTATGTAAATCATCGGTTCCCTCGCTATTTCTTCAATCTTCCTCCTCTCCGCTTGCGCAAGCTATCCGGAAGGGCAAGATGACGCCCGAGCATCGGCAGTGGCACCCTCCACGTCCGCTGTGCATAGCTATCGCT
>JAEWAG010000186.1 GCA_023391775.1 Pseudomonadota bacterium
GTCGGTACTGGAGCGGGTACGCCAGCTGCGCGCCGGCCAGCACGAGGCCGGCGCCGGACTGGAACCGCCGCGGCAGAAATAGCCGCCGCCGCGGCCTAGCCGTCCAGCAGGCCGTGGCGGCGATGCCAGTCCGCCAGCGATTCCTCCGGAAAGCCATCGAAGTGCTGCTCGCCGGGCCCTTCGGGCACCTGCACCCAGTTGGCCTTGGAGCCGAGCAGCATGTGCACCCGCTCCGGTGGCACCGGCAGCGGCGTGTCGATCGCCGAGGCATGCGGATGCACCAGCTCCGGCCACTGCGGGTCGAACAGCCACAGCGCGCTGCCGCATTCCATGCAGAAATGCCGCACCGCCCGGCTCACCCGGCAGCTGCCGTCATCCTCGCGGATGCGGGCGTTGTACATGCCCAGGTACTCGCGCCCCTCCACCTCCAGGGTGTCGGCACGCGCGCCGAGGTTGACGGCACTGCCACCGCCGCCGGCGGTCTTGCGGCAGATCGAGCAGTAGCAATGCATGAACGGCGCCGGCGCGTCGGCCTCGCAGCGGAAACGCACCTGGCCGCAGTGGCAGGAACCTTCGAGTCGCATGGCATCGCACCTGGCTGGCGGGAGGCCCGACCCTACGCCGCGACATGCGATGCGGATGTGGGCACCCCTGCCCCACGCGTGGACAGGCCGTGCGCGCGGCCGGACAAGCGGAGCGTCGGCAGCACGCCGGCCCGGGCGCGCTGCCACGCATCATCCGGCGACATGCATCGTCGCCCCCGCTGCGCTCACGTTCTCCCGACGGCAACCGGGACATCGTCCCGGTTCCACCCCCGCAGGAGACAAGGCCATGGCCACGCGCGACATCCTCAGGACCCTCAAGGCCGAGCACGACGAGCTGCGCGGTCTGTTCGAGCAGATGGAAGCCACCACCGACCGCGCCGCCAAGAAGCGCGCCGAGCTGCTGGAGAAGATCGAGGCCAACCTCCTGCCGCACGCCAAGTGGGAGGAGACGGTGTTCTATCCGAAGTTCGCCGAGCGCGCCGACCGCGAGGGCCTCAAGACCCACGCCGAGGCCGTGGAGGAACACCGCGCCGTGGAGAAGACCGTGATCCCGGACGTGCATGCGGCGGACATCGGCACCCCGCAGTTCGCCGGCCGGGTGAAAGTGTTCGGCGAGCTGATCGACCACCACGCCACCGACGAGGAAGAGGAAATGTTCGTCATGGCGCGCAAGCTGTTCACCGCCCAGGAGCTGGCCGAGCTGGACGAGGCCTACGAGGAGTGGAAGGCCTCCTCGGCCTCCACCGTCGTCTCGGCCATGGCCGCCGCCAAGACCCAGGTCCAGGCGACGGTGCGCAAGGTCACCCGCAGCGCGCAGTAAGGGCGGTCAACGCCACGCCTGCCGCACCCGCGGCGGGCGTGGCCGTGCGCCCCGTGGAAAACCGCATCACTGGCGCGGTGCCGATGACCGGCCCGGCTTTCGTCACGTGTGGCAGCCGCACGCACGGCCTCCCACCCCTCGCGGCGCGGGCAGGGCTCACTCCTGCGACAGGAACTCGACCGCCAGCAGCGACATCGCCCGCGCGCCCACCTCCAGCGATGCCTCGTCCACCATGAAACCGGGGTTGTGGTTGGGCGCGGCCGTCGCCGGGTCCTGGCCGGCCGGGGTGGAGCCGAGGAACACGTACAGGCCCGGCACTTCCTGCGAGAAGAACGAGAAGTCCTCGGCAGCGCCGGGGAGTTCAGCCGTGGCCACCTTTCCATCGGCCGCCCGTTCAAGCACCGGCGCCATGCGCTGCACCAGCGCGTCGTCGTTGAAGATCGAGCTGTACATCGGCTCGATGGAGACGCTGGCCGTGGCGCCGGCGCTCTCGGCGATCTTCTCCGCACTGCGCACCAGGTCGCGGCGCACCTGCTCGCGCACGCCCGGGTCGTAGGTGCGGATGGTGCCGGTCATCTCCACGGTTTCCGGCACGATGTTGGGGCCGGTACCGCCGTGGACGCTGCCGATCGTGATCACCGCCGGGGAGCGCGCCAGGTTGGCCTTGCGGCTGACCACCGTCTGCACCCCGCCGATGATCTGGCCCGTGGCCACCACCGGATCCACCGTGTTCCACGGCATGCCTCCATGACCCTGGCTGCCCTGCACGGTGATCCCCAGCATGTCGCTGGCCGCGGTGGTGGCACCGCTGCGCCAGCTCAGTTCGCCCGGCTCGCCCGGCATGACGTGGATGGCGAAGATCGCATCGGGCTTGAGCGTGTCGAACAGGCCGTCCTCGAGCATCGCCTTGGCGCCCCAGCTGGCGCCCTCGCCCGGCATCACCAGGCTGGAGCCCTCCTCCGCCGGTTGGAACACGAACATCACCGTGCCGTGCAGCTGGTCACGTACCCCGGCCAGCACCTCGGCCGCCGCCATGAGCATGGCGGTATGGGCGTCGTGGCCGCAGGCGTGCATCACGTCCACTTCAGTGCCGTGGTACATGCCACGCGCCTTCGAAGCGAAGGGCAGGCCCTCCGGCTCCTTCACCGGCAGCGCGTCCATGTCCGCGCGCAGGGCTACCGTGCGTCCAGGATGCGCGCCACGCAGCACGCCCACCACGCCGGTCCTGCCGACCCCGGTCCTCACCTCCAGCCCCAGCTTCTCCAGGTGTGACGCCACCAGCCTGGCAGTCCTGACCTCCTGCTCCCCCAGCTCCGGGTGCTGGTGGATATCCCGCCGCCACGCCACCAGCTTCGGCTGGACCGCGGCCACGTCCGCACGGATGCGCTGCTCCAGCGGAGTGTTGGCGAAGGCATCGGTGGACGTTGCCAGCGTCATTGCCAGCAGACTCGGGGCCAGGAAGGAGCGGATGGTCATAGGACAAAACCTCGGTTGCGCCGATGCCGCGGGCGGCATCAGTCGTGGCGGAATCTCCGGTTCGGAGGCGTCTGACCCATGCGCCCGGTGTGTACGCCGCGCGGCGTCAAGGCGCTGTCGTGCGGGGGTCGGGATGTTGTCCCTCATCGGACAGGCACCGGCCGCGGGAGTTCACCCGGCACCGGTCATGCCAACCTCCCTGTTCATCGCACGTTTGCTGCTTGCCGGGCCTTTCCGAGAGACGGGGCACTCACCTGCTGTCCAGAGGCCGGAGGTCGCGCCTGCGCGCCAGGCCATGGCTTCCACCGTCGTACGCCACACTGCGGCTACCGCCGCGTGACGTCCTGGGTCTCCCTGCGGAAACGGACGACCGCACGTGGATCGGATAGCGCGCCGACGGCACCGGCGATGCAGACAGCACGGCAACCGTTCCGCATTCGGGATTGGGAACCGGGCAGACCCTTGACCGGTCGGCCGGGCATCCGCGTGCCGGTGGTCTCACCGGGCAGACCGCCAGCAGGGCCGTCAGTCACAGGGCGGCGTGGCCTGATGTGCGCCCCGGCAGCTCCGTCACGGCTGGCCTGCGGATGCACACAGGCGGTACTGCCCCACCCGGGCATGCCGCCGACCGTCTCAGAGCGGCGCCAGCCGATGCTCCGGCGCGGCGCAGACAGTGATGCGTCCGCTGTCTTCCGCCTCGCCCACGGCCTGCACCCGCATGCCGACCTGCAGCGCCTCCACATCCACCGGCTGGGCCTTGCACAGGTTCCACCTCGCCGGCAGCTGCACCGCCACCCGGCCGCGGTCCGGCACGTCCACCTCCACGACCGCATGGCCGTCGTACGTCCCC
>JAEWAG010000029.1 GCA_023391775.1 Pseudomonadota bacterium
GTCTCGCAATTCCTGCGGGTGATCCCGCGCGTGCCGGCCGTGCAGGGGGTGGCGGCGCCGCTGCGCGCCCGCGGCGTGGCGGAGAAGGAGGCGCTGGCGCGCGCCGCCGCCATGATGGAACGGCTCAACCTGCCGGCCCGGCTGCACGGGCTGCCCCCGGCCACCTTCTCGGGTGGGGAGCAGCAGCGCGTGAACCTGGCGCGCGGCTTCGTCGCGCCCTGGCGGGTGCTGCTGCTGGACGAGCCGACCGCCAGCCTGGACGCGGCGAACCGGGAGGCCGTGGTCGGGCTGGTCGAGCAGGCCAGGGAAGCTGGCACCGCCGTGGTCGGTATCTTCCACGATGCCGATGTACGCGACCGGGTGGCGACCCGGCTGTTCGAGGTCCGGCCGGCCTAGATGGCCATGGCAATGCGTGTGGCACTCTACTGGGCGCCGGAACGCACGGACCCGCTGCACGAACTTGGCAGCCGCTGGCTGGGGCGGGATGCCGAGACGGGCGCGCCGTTGCCGCAGCCGAGCGTCCCCGGCCTGGACATCGCGACGCTGACCGCGGAGCCGCGGCGCTACGGCCTGCACGCGACGCTGAAGCCGCCTTTCCACACTGGTGCGGACTGGGGCACGCTGCGTGAAGCGGCCATGGCTCTGGCGGCGCGTACCCGCCCCTTCCGCCTGCCGCCGCTGCGCGTCGCGCCGCTCGGCGGGTTCCTGGCGCTGCGGGAGGCGGAGTCCTGCGCCGCCTTGCGGGCCTTCGCCGATAGCTGCGTCGAGGCGCTGGACCGCTTCCGCATTCCGCCGGACACTGCGGAGTTGGAACGCCGCCAGCGCCATGGCCTGACCCCCGTGCAGCGGGCCCTGCTGGCCCGCTGGGGTTATCCCTTTGTGAAGGAGGAGTGGCGGTTCCACGTCACGCTGACCGGCCGCCTGACGGAGGCCGATCTGCCGCTGGCACGGGATGCCGCTGGATCCTTCCTGGGTCGGGTGGCGGACCGGCCGAGGATCGTGCGGGAACTCTGCCTGTTCACCCAGTCGGCGCCCGATGTCCCCTTCCGGATCGCGGAGCGGCTGCCGCTGCTGGGCTGAGGACGGGCGGTTTCACGGAACTGACTTCCGGGTGTCATCGCCGCGTCGCTCCCGGGCGGTATGCGGCACCGGGACGCAAAGACCGGGATCTCATGCCGCAGCGAAAGAACGTACTTCTCATCGTCGTGGACCAGTGGCGCGCCGATTTCGTACCGCATCTCGGCGCGGGCTTCCTGCGCACGCCGAATCTGGACCGGCTGTGCCGCGAAGGCGTGACCTTCCGGAACCACGTCACTACGGCGGTGCCCTGCGGGCCGGCCCGCGCCAGCCTGCTGACCGGCCTCTACCTGATGAACCACCGGGCGGTGCAGAACACCGTGCCGCTGGACGCCCGGCACATGAACCTTGGCAAGGCGCTGCGCCACATCGGCTACGACCCGGCGCTGGTCGGCTACACCACGACGACGCCCGACCCGCGCACCACCGGCCCGCGCGACCCGCGCTTCACCTATCTCGGCGACCTGATGGACGGCTTCCGCAGCGTCGGCGCCTTCGAGCCGACCATGGACGGCTATTTCGGCTGGCTCGCGCACCAGGGCTATCGCCTGCCGGTGCCACGCGAGAACATCTGGCTGCCGGAAGGCGAGGACGCCGTGCCGGGCGTGACCAACCGCCCCTGCCGCATCCCGGCCGAGCTTTCCGACACCAGCTACTTCACCGACCGGGCGCTGACCTATCTCAAGGGGAAGGGCGACAAGCCGTGGTTCCTGCACCTCGGCTACTATCGCCCGCATCCTCCCTTCATCGCGCCGGCGCCCTATCACGCGATGTACCGGCCGGAGGACATGCCGGCGCCGGTGCGCGCGCCGCACTGGCGGGAGGAGGCGGAGCAGCACCCGCTGCTGGACTTCTACCTGAACGGCATCAGCCAGGGCAGCTTCTTCCACGGCGCCGGCGGTGCCGCGAGCGCGCTGGACGCGGCGGCCATCCGCTGCATGCGCGCGACCTATGCCGGGCTTATCAGCGAGATCGACGACAATCTGGGCCGCGTCTTCGCCTATCTGGACGAGACGGACCAGTGGAAGGACACGCTGGTCATCTTCACCAGCGACCATGGTGAGCAGTTGGGCGACCACTACCTGCTCGGCAAGATCGGCTATTTCGACGAGAGCTTCCGCATCCCGCTGGTGGTGAAGGACCCTACCGCGCCGCAGCGCGCCGGCCAGGTGGAGGCGGCGCCGACCGAAAGCGTGGATATCATGCCCACCATTCTGGACTGGCTGGGCGGCGAAATTCCGCGCGCCTGCGACGGAGCATCCCTGCTGCCCTTCATGGCGCGGGGCCGACCGGAAGGCTGGCGCGACCTGCTGCACTACGAATTCGATTTCTGCGATGTCTTCTACTCCCGCCCCGAAACGGCGCTGGGGCTGGACATGGACGCCTGCTCGCTCTGCGTGGTGCAGGACGAGTGGTACAAATACGTTCATTTCGCCGCCTTGCCGCCACTGTTCTTCGACCTGGCCGCGGACCCGCACCAATTCCGCAACCTGGCCGAAGACCCGGCCCATGCCGGCCTGGTGAAACACTACGCGCAGCGCGCCCTGTCCTGGCGGCTGCGGCATGCCGAACGCACGCTGACGCATTTCCGCGCCACGCCGCAGGGACTGGGGGAACGCCAGCCTGCCGCTTCCATTCGCTGAGGAGAGCCATCCCATGCTCCGCCGCCACCTTCTGGCCGCGCCCCTGCTTGCCACCCTGCCGCGCTTCGCCATCGCCCAGGCGGACCAGCGCCCGGCCATGACCATCGCGGTCCAGAAGATCGCCAACACCAATACGCTGGAGACGCTGCGCGAGCAGTCCAATGTCGGCAGCCGCACCTGGAACAGCTATGCCGAGGCGCTGATCGAACAGGACTGGTGGAGCGACCTGGCGCTGCGCCCTGGCCTGGCCACGGAATGGCGGCGGGTCGATGAGCGCACGCTGGAGCTGACGCTGCGGGAGGGCGTGCGCTTCCACGATGGCCGGGAGATGACGGTGGAGGACGTCGCCTTCTCCTTCGGCCCGGAGCGGATGGGCTGGGCGCTGACCCTGGACCAGGCCCGCAACCTGTTCGGCACGGTGCCGGGGCAGGCGCAAAGCCGCACTCCGCCGCCCGAGGCGCTGGCCATCGCGCGCCGGACCTATCCTGGTTTCGAGCGTGTCCAGATCATCGATTCGCGGCGCCTGCGCTTCGTCAACCGCACCCCGGACCTGGCGATGGAAGGACGCCTCAGCCGCAACACCGGCATGATCGTCTCCCGCGCCGCCTTCGAGGCGGCCGGAAGCTGGCTGGACTGGGCGCGCCGGCCGGTCGGCACCGGCCCCTTCCGCGTCGCCGAATTCCGCCCCGACCAGATGCTGGTGCTGGATGCCTTCGACGACTACTGGGGCGGCCGCCCGCCGGTGCGGCGCCTGCGCTTTGTCGAGGTGCCGGAGGTCGCTTCCCGCATCAACATGCTGCTGTCGGGCGAGGCCGATTTCGCCTGCGACATGCCGCCGGACCAGGTTGGCACCGTGGGGCGCAGCGCCCGGCATGAGGTGGTGGGCGGCCCCATCATGAACCACCGGCTGACGGTGTTCGACAAGTCCCACCCGGAACTGCGCGATGCGCGGGTGCGCCGCGCCTTCACCCATGCCATCGACCGGCAGGCGATCGTGGACGCGCTGTGGGGCGGACGCGGGCAGGTTCCGCGCGGCCTGCAATTCGAGTTCTATGGCAGCATGTTCCAGGCCGACTGGGAAGCGCCACGCCACGACCCGGCGGAGGCCCGCCGGCTGCTGCGCGAAGCCGGCTACAAGGGTGCGCCGATCCCCTACCGCCTGCTGAACAACTACTACACCAACCAGGTCGCCACCGCGCAAATCCTGGTGGAAGGCTGGCGCGCCGTCGGACTGAACGTGCAGATCGAGATGCGGGAGAATTTCCCACAGGTCCTCTCGCGCGAAGGGCAGCGTGCGGTGCGGGACTGGTCCAACAGCGCCAGCTTCAACGACCCGAGCTCCAGCCTCACGGCCCAGCATGGCCCGCAGGGTCAGCAGTGGCAGATCGGGGAGTGGCGCAACGAGGAATTCGGCCGGCTCTCGCAGGAATTGGAGGCCGGCACGGACCCGGCGCGGCGCCGTGCGGCCTTCCGCCGCATGCTGGAGATCGCCGAGCGCGAGGACCCCGCCTACACCGTGCTGCACCAGTCGGTGAACCTGACCGCGAAGCGACGTGACCTCGGCTGGAAGCCCGGGCAGTCCTTCTTCATGGACTTCCGCGCCCGTAACTGGGGGATCTGAGCCATGGGCGGTTCCGCGCTGGTCGAGATCAGCGGCCTTACCGTCTCCTTCAACGGCCAGCCGGCACTGCGCGGCGTGGACCTCGCCGTCGGTGTGGGCGAGGCGGTGGGGCTGGTGGGCGAGAGCGGCTGCGGCAAGTCCGTCACCTGGCTGGCGGCGCTGGGCCTGCTGCCCGGCAAGGCCCACATTGCCGGCAGTGTGCGCCTGGGCGGGCAGGAACTGCTCGGCGCCCCGCCGGCGGTGCTGGAGCGCGTGCGCGGCAAGCGTGTGGCGATGATCTTCCAGGACCCGGCCAGCAGCCTGAACCCGGTGCACCGCATCGGCCGTCAGATCGCCGAGGCCCTGCTGCTGCACCGCGGCCTGGCCGGCGCAGCGGCGCGGGCGGAGGTCCGGCGGCTGCTGGACCAGGTCGGCATCCCCGATGCCGGGCGCCGGCTGGACGCCTACCCGCATGAACTGTCCGGTGGGCAGAACCAGCGGGTGATGATCGCCATGGCGCTGGCCGGAGAGCCCGAGCTTCTGGTCGCGGATGAGCCGACCACCGCGCTGGACGTGACCATTCAGGCGCAGATCCTGGACCTGATGGGGAGCCTGCGGCGGGACACCGGCATGGCACTGGTGCTGATTTCCCACGACCTGGGCGTGGTGGCGGAAACCTGTGAGCGGGTCGGGGTGATGTATGCCGGCCGCATCGTGGAGGAGGCGCCGGTCGCGCGCCTCTTCGCCGCGCCGGCGCACCCCTATACCCGCGGCCTGCTTGGGGCTCTGCCGCCATTGAACGGTCCGCGCCGGCCGTTGGCCGCTATTTCCGGCGGCGTGCCGGAACCCTGGGCGATGCCGCCCGGATGCGCCTTCGCGCCGCGCTGCCCGCATCGCCTCGCCGCCTGCGAAGCCGAACTGCCGCAGGCGGAAGCGCAGGCGCCCGGGCACCGCGCCGCCTGCCTGCGCAGCACCGTACTCGGCACCGACAGTGTGGCGGCAGCAGCATGAGCGGGCCTCTGCTGATGGCCGAGGGGCTGGTCCGTTCCTATGCCATGCGCCGCGGCCTGTTCGGCCGGCCGGTGGCGGTGCGAGCGGTGGACGGCGTGTCGCTCGCCCTGCAGCCTGGCCGCACCCTCGGCCTGGTGGGCGAGAGCGGTTGCGGCAAGTCCACCACCGGCCGCCTCGTGCTGGGGCTGGAAGCGCCGGACGCCGGGGGGGTGCGCTTCGCCGGCGCACCCATGCCGCCGCCCGGCAGCGCCGCCTGGCGCCGACTGCGGGCGCGCATGCAGATGGTCTTCCAGGACCCGCTGGGCGCGCTGGACCGGCGCCTGACCATCGGCGCCCAGGTCGCGGAGCCGCTGGCGATCCATGGTCTGAGCGGAGGGCCGGAGCGGGTCGTGGATTTGCTGCGCGCCACCGGCCTTCGCCCGGACCACGCCGCGCGCTACCCGCATGAGCTTTCCGGCGGCCAGCGGCAGCGCGCCGTGCTGGCCCGTGCCCTGGCCACGAACCCCGCGCTGCTGGTCTGCGACGAGCCGATCAGCGCGCTGGACGTAGCCATCCAGGCGCAGGTGATGAACCTGCTGGCCGAGCTGCAGGACCGCTTCGGCCTGTCCATGCTCTTCATCAGCCATGATTTGCGTGCCGTGCGGCAGGTGAGCCACCGCATCGCGGTGATGTATCTCGGCCGCATCGTCGAGGAAGGCGATCCGGACGCCGTGCTGCACGGGCCCGCGCACCCCTATGCCCAGGCGCTGGTCTCGGCCATCCCGCATCCCAGCCGCGCCAGCCGGCGCATCGTGCTGCAAGGCGACCCGCCCAACCCGGCGGACCGCCCCGCCGGATGCGCCTTCCATCCGCGCTGCCCGCTTGCCACGGCGCTCTGCCGGCAGGAGGCGCCGGCGCTGAAGCCGCGGCCGGGCGACGGACGGCTGGTGGCCTGCCATGTGGCGCAGGGCGACGCCACGGCGCCGGCGACGCGAAAGGCGGCCTGACATGCTGCGATTCCTTGGCTTCCGCCTGCTGCGGGCCGCGCTGACCATCATCATGGTGGTGACCTTCGCCTTCGTGGTGTTGCGGCTCTCCGGCGATCCTGCGCAGATCATCATGGGCGCCGACGCACCGCCCGAGGCGGTGGAGGCCTTCCGCGCCGCCTGGGGCCTGGATCGGCCGCTCTGGCAGCAGTACTTCCACTACTTCGGGGCGATCCTCGGCGGCGATCTCGGCCGTTCCATGCGGGACGGGCGCGACGCCATCCTGCTGGTGGCGGAGCGTATCCCAGCGACCCTGGCGCTGACCCTGCCGGCGTTGGCCATCAAGCTGGGCCTTGGCATCCCGGCCGGCATCCACGCCGCGCTGCACCGCAACTCCTGGGTGGACAGGCTGGTGATGCTGCTGGCGGTGGCAGGCTTCACCGTGCCCTCTTTCGTGCTTGGCCTGCTGCTGGTGCTGGTCTTCGCGGTGCAGCTCGGGTGGCTGCCTTCGGGCGGGCAGGAAAGCTGGCGGCATGCGATCCTGCCCGTGGTCACGCTGGGCGTCGGTGGCGCCGCGGTGCTGGCGCGCTTCACCCGCAGCGCCATGCTGGAGGTGCTGGGGCAGCCCTATATCCGCACCGCCAGCGCCAAGGGCCTGGCCTGGCGCGCCGTGGTCTGGGGCCATGCATTGCCCAACGCCGCCATCCCCACCGTCACCATCGTGGGCTTCATGGTCGGCAGCCTGTTGGCCGGGGCGGTGGTGGTGGAGAGCGTCTTCTCCTGGCCCGGCGTCGGCCGGTTGCTGGTGGTGGCGGTGGGCAATCGCGACCTCGCGGTGGTGCAATGCGTGCTGCTGCTGGTGGCGGCCACCATGGTGACGGCGAATCTGGTGGTGGACCTGCTCTATGGCGCGCTTGACCCGCGCCTGCGCGGCACCGCCCGCCCGGCCGGAGGGCACTGAGATGTCGGAGGCAACCATCCACGCCGCGCCCGCCCTGACCATGCCGAAGCCCGCGCGGCCGGGCCTGCCGCTGCCGGTCATCCTGGCCCTGTGCTGGATCGGGCTGATGCTGGCGACGGCGCTGCTGGCGGACCTGGTCAGCCCTTACGCCTATACGGCGCTGGACCTGCGCAACCGCCTCTCGCCGCCGGCCGGCCTTGGCGGTACATGGCTGCATCCGCTGGGCACGGATGAGCTGGGGCGCGATGTGCTCTCCCGCCTCATCGCCTCCATTCGCATGAGCTTGCTCATTGCCTTCGGTGCCACGCTGATCGGCGCGGCCATCGGAACCACGCTGGGCTTCCTGGCGGCGCATTTCCGCGGCCCGGCAGAGCAGCTGGTGCTGACGCTGGTGGATTTCTCCGCCAGCCTGCCCTTCCTGATCCTGGCGCTCGCGGTACTGGCCTTCTTCGGAAATCCGCTGGCGCTCTTCGTCTGCCTGTTGGGGTTGCATGCCTGGGAACGCTACGCGCGCATCGCGCGCGGCCTGGCGATCAGCGCGGGCGCGCAGGGCTATGCCGCGGCGGTGCGCCAGCTCGGCGCCTCGCCCTGGCGTGTCTATGGCCGGCATGTTCTGCCCAACATCGCCTCGACGCTCATCGTTTCCATGACGCTTGCCTTCCCGGAGATCATCCTGCTGGAAAGCGGCCTGTCCTTCCTTGGTCTCGGCGTGCAGCCGCCGGCGACTTCGCTGGGCAGCATGGTGGGCTATGGGCGGGAATACCTGACGCGCGCGTCATGGATCCTGCTGGCGCCGGCCGGAGTCATCGTGCTGACCACGCTCTCCGTTTCGCTGTTGGGCGACTGGATGCGCGACCAGCTGGACCCGACGCTGCGCCAGGAATGAGGAGGCCGCGCAGCAAGCCCATCGGCCTTCGCCGGTGGGCTCTTCGCTGTGCGTCGCCCACGGCGGCATGGTTCAGGTGCGGGAAGGCAGCCAGGTCGCCACGCAACGCGGTGTTGCCATGCCTCGTTAATCCTGGCTGGAAGGCACACCCCATCAGTCCGGCGCTAATGCCGAGGTTACGCTCCGCGCTGCCCAGTCTTGCCTTGCTGGGCCGCACCGCGCACAGCTCTGTAAATTTCAGCGGCATAGGCGTCGAGGGCTTCGCTGATCGCCACCGGGTAGGGTGGCACGGCGGCGCCAAGACTGCGCAGCGGCGCCGGCAAGGTGCCGATCTGCGCCGCTGCATCCGCCCGGCTCTGCGGCAGCGACGGGCGGGGATGCAGGCGTCGGCCATCCTGCATCACCATGCGCAGCAGCGGTCGGTGCTCGGATGTCTCCCCGGCGCGCGCGATAACATCGCCTTCGGCAATCCCGCCCGCCATGCGGCGGAAAAGCTGCTTGCGCCCCGGTAGGATGCGCTTGCCGGGTGAGAGCTTGGTCCGCCCATCTCCGGCATAGGAGGTGAGCTTGTAGGCGATGTCGAGCGCCGGAGCGTCGCCCGAGACGCTCATATCAGTGCCGACGCCAAAGGCGTCGATCGGCGCTCCCGCCGCGAGCAGCGCTGCGATCTTATCCTCGTCCAGGCCACCGCTTGCGAAGATCTGCACATGCCGCAGCCCCGCCACGTCAAGGATGTTTCGCGCTTCGCGGGAGAGGGCCAGCAGGTCACCGGAATCCAGCCGCACACCGCGCACACGGAAATCCCCGCCCAGTGCTGCGGCCAGTTCCGTCACGCGGCGGACGCCCTCGGGCGTGTCGTAGGTATCGACCAGCAGGATGGTTTCCGGGTAGAGTCGTGCGAAGGCGCGGAACGCTTGCGCCTCATTGTCGAAGGCCTGCACGAAGCTGTGTGCCATCGTGCCGGCCACCGGAATGCCGTGGCGCGCTCCGGCAAGCAGATTCGAACTCGCTGTGACGCCGGCAAGATAGAAGGCGCGCGCCCCGGCCACTGCCGCGTCCACCCCCTGTGCGCGGCGGCTGCCGAAATCCACCACGGGGCGCCCCGCCGCGGCCGTGACGACGCGCACGGCCTTCGAGGCAAGCAGCGTCTGCAGACCCACCATGTTCATCGTCAGTGTCTCAATGATCTGCGCCTCTGCAATGGGTGCAGCGATTTCGAGTATCGGCTCCTCGGCAAAGACCGGGGTGCCCTCGGCCAGGGCATGCACCGCCCCGGAGAACCGGAAACCCGCCAGCCATTCCAGGAAAGCAGCCGGGAACTCGCCGATCGAGCGAAGATAATCGAGGCTTTCCGTCCCAAAACGCAACATTTCCAGCGTGTCGAGCAGGTCCTCGACGCCGCAGGCAAGCAGGTAGTTGCGCCGCGGGGGCAAACGGCGGACGAACAGGCTGAACACGGCTTCGTCGTGCATGCCGAGCTGACGGTAGGCATGTGCCATCCGCAACTCATAAAGGTCGGCGAAGAGTTCTACCTGGTGTGGCATTGCGGCGAACATGCCTTGCGGCATAGCCTCGTCTCCCTTGCCTCCGGCTGGCACAGGCTCTGGCCGGCCCTGCGATACTAGACGCGGCTGCGAGGCCAGGGGAGGAGGTCGTGATGCAGCTTTTCGCGCTCGATGCCAGCCGCGACTTCGGCGAACAGGTCGCTGCCGCGCTTGGCCTGGCACTCGCCCCGCACGAGGAACGCGAATTCGAGGATGGCGAGCACAAGGCGCGGCCGCTCATCGGGCTGCGCGGCGAGGATGTGTACGTCCTGCAGAGCCTGCATGGCGGGCCGAAGGAGAGCCCGAACGACAAATTCTGCCGGCTGCTGTTCTTCCTCGGTGCGGTGCGCGATGCGGGCGCCGCACGGATCACCGCCGTGATTCCCTACCTTGCCTATGCGCGCAAGGATCGCCGGACCAAGCCGCGCGACCCTGTCACCTCCCGCTATGTCGCACAGTTGCTGGAGGCGATGGGCGTTGATGCCGTCGTCACCTTCGACGTCCATAATCTGGTCGCCTTCCAGAATGCCTTCCGCTGCCGCACCGAACATCTCGATAGCCGCGCGCTCTTCGTCCCCAGGCTGCGTATGTTGGCCGGGGAGGGGCCCGTCGTGGTCGCCTCTCCCGACCCGGGTGGCGTGAAGCGCGCGCAGCTTTTCCGGGAGAGCTTCGAGCGGCTGCTCGGCCGTGAGGTCGGCGGCGCCTTCATGGAGAAGCGCCGCAGCGGCGGCGCGGTAAGCGGCAATCTCCTGGTGGGGGAGGTGGCCGGCGCCACCGTACTCGTGGTCGATGACCTCATCAGCTCCGGCGGCACCATGCTGCGCGCTGCCGAGGCTTGCCTCAGCCAGGGAGCGACGCGCGTCATCGCGGTGGCGGCGCATGGGCTGTTCACCGGCCCGGCGGCGGAGGCGATGGCCTCGCCTGCGCTGTTCCGCAGCCTGGTGACCGATACGGTGCCGCCATTCCGGCTGCCGCCGGCGCTGCTCGGATCGCGCGTCGAGGTGGTCAGTGCTGCGCCGCTCTTTGCCGAGGCTATCCGCCGTCTGCATCAGGGTGGCTCGATCACCGAGTTGCTCGAGGGCGGCGGAGCGTAGCGCAGGCCGCCTCGGCACTCGCGAGGTAGCGCAGCGCCCGGGGCTGCCATTTCGTCGGCTCGCGCGGTTCGGGTTCCTGCAGATGCGCGACCGAGAGCCGCGCGCGCAGGCAGGCGCGGAAGGCAATGTAGAAGGCGAAGAGTCGCGCCGGGGGCGGGCCGCCCAGCACCGCCGCGACGCGGCGCAGGAACAGCCCGCCCGCCCAGGTGCCGCCGAGCAGCCTGCATTCCATCGTCAGGAAGGCGATCTCCTCGAAAGGATCCAGCAAGCGCAGCGCGCGGTCGAACTCCAGGCAGTCGATCACGGCCGGCGGGTCGCCCAGGAAGACATGCTCCGGCCGCAGGTCGCCATGGCCGTCCACGATCCGCCCTGCGCGCAGTGGCCCCAGCATGAGGTCACGTTCAGCGTCCAGGAAGCCCTCGAGCCTGTCGAGCACGGCCGTCGGCGCATCGTGCGGCAGCCCATAGGTGCCGTCGTGCAGCGTGACGCGGTTCAGCGCCAGCTCATGCCGGAAGCGACTGAGATACTCCGCTTCCGCCATCGCGACGGGCGGTGCGGAGCCGTAGAAGCCGGCCAGGTGGACGGCTGCGCGCGCGACCGCGGCCCGCTCCGCGCTGCCGCTCTCCAGCGCCGCGTCCAGCATGAGCCACGCCGGCAGCCGGCGCATGTGGACGAGCCAATCCACTACCTCGCCCTCGCCGCCGAGCGCGAGGCTTCCGTCAGGCCGGCGCCGCAGCGGCACGACGGAGAGATACACATCCGGCGCGAGGCGGCGGTTCAGCCGAAGCTCCGCCTCGCAGAAGCGGCGCCGCTGCTCGATCGTCCGGTAATCCAGGAAGGGATACCGGACCGGCTTCTTGAGCTTCCAGGCGAATGCGTCGGTGAGGAAGACCCAGGACATGTGGGTCTCCCGCACCTCCACGCTCCGCGGCGCCTCCGCATGGGCCGCGCGGGAGCGCAGGAAGGCGACCTTCTCGTCAAGGCCCACGGCGCCAGGCCCAGTCGGCACGGTCATTGGGGAAACTCAGCTTCTCGTGTTCGCCGCAGGGCGGGACTCCGTGCAGGCTGCGCCCAGCTTGCGGCGCAAATTGGCCGTGCGTGAACGCAGGCAGGAGAAGAGAATGCGGCGGGACGCCATCGCCGTGGCCGCCGGGATCGAGGCAAGCTTCCGCGAGCGGCTGCGACGGGAGGGCATCTCCGGCGCACGATCGCCGAGCAGGTCGCGCTCCACGCCCGCTACGCGGACCTCAGGCGCCCAGGGAGGACGTGATGAGCACACCGTCACCCGCCGGCAGCCGCAGCGAGGCGGTCGTCATCCCGCCCACGCTGCATGGCACGATCGAGGTTCCGCCCGACGCCCGGGCGCTGGTCGTCTTCGCCCATGGCAGCGGCTCCAGCCGGCTCAGCCCGCGCAACCGCGGCGTGGCGTCCGCCCTGCGCGATGCCGGGCTCGGCACGCTGCTGTTCGACCTGCTGGCCGAGGAGGAAGCGAGCGACCGCCGCAAGGTGTTCGACATCGGCCTGCTCGCCGCACGCCTCGAAGGCGCGGTGGATTTCGTCGCGGCGCATCCATTGGCGGCCGGGCTTCCGCTCGGCCTCTTCGGCGCGAGCACCGGCG
>JAEWAG010000319.1 GCA_023391775.1 Pseudomonadota bacterium
CCGCGCGCGAGTTCAAGAAGGAAGGCCTGGACATCCGCCTGGGCGCCAAGGTCTCCAAGGCCGAGGTCACCGGCAAGGGCAAGAAGAAGGAAGTGGCCCTGGTCTATACCGATGCCAAGGGCGAGGAGCAGACCCTGTCGGTCGACAAGCTGCTGGTGGCCGTGGGCCGCCGCGCCGCGACCAAGGGCCTGCTGGCCGAAGGTACCGGCGTGCAGCTCAACGAGCGCGGCCAGATCGTGGTCGACGAGCACTGCCACACCGGCGTGGATGGCGTGTGGGCCATCGGCGACTGCGTGCGCGGCCCGATGCTGGCGCACAAGGGCTTCGAGGAAGGCATCGCGGTGGCCGAGCTGATCGCCGGCCTGCCGGGCCACGTCAACTTCGACACCATCCCGTGGGTCATCTACACCTCGCCGGAGATCGCCTGGGTCGGCAAGACCGAACAGCAGCTCAAGGCCGAGGGCGTGCCGTACAAAACCGGCAGCTTCCCGTTCGCCGCGGTGGGCCGCGCGGTCGCCATGGCCGAGGCCACCGGCTTCGTGAGGGTGATCGCCCATGCCGAGACCGATCGCGTCCTGGGCCTGCACATCATCGGCCCCAGCGCTTCGGAGCTGGTGCACGAGGGCGTGCTGACCATGGAGTTCAGCGGCTCGGCCGACGACCTGGCGCGGATCTGCCACGCCCACCCGACCCTGTCCGAAGCCATCCACGACGCCGCCATGGCCGTGGACAAGCGCGCCATCCACAAGGCCAACTGAGCCGGCCTTGAAGTGCAGATGTCCGCGCGACGGACATCTGCACGCGGCTGCCGTCCCGACATCCCGCGCGAACGGCACCCGACCCGGGTGTCATGGTTGGATCCGGAAGCGGGTGGCATGGATTCCCGGACGTGCTGGTCAGGCCCTTCGGCCTGCGTGCCTCCGTTCCCCACCCCACGCCGGTACGACGTGGGTGCCCGGTCCTTCCGGGCCTTGGCAACAGGCCGGGCTGCAGCCCGGCCTTGCGTTTTCCGGTTCCCGCACCGGCAAGGAGCTGATCGATGAAATCCAGCGGACTTCCTCCCCATGTCACGGCGGCGCTGTATGCCGGCGCCGGTGTCCTGTTCATTGCCGGCGCCTTCCAGGGTGGCCGGCCGGGCTTCAGCATGGTCGGCGTGGCTTTCATCGCCCTCGGCGCGCTGGTCTGGCTGCGCCGCGACCGCGACGCCGGCTGAGCCCTCCCCACCCCATCGCACGGACAAACACATGCGCTCGATCTGCGTCTACTGCGGCTCCAACACCGGCAGCAAGCCGGCCTACACCGAACGGGCCATTGCCCTGGGCGACCGCATCGCCCGCGAAGGCCTGCGCCTGGTCTATGGCGGTGGCAACGTCGGCCTGATGGGTACCGTCGCCAACGCGGTGCTGGAGGCGGGCGGCCAGGTGACCGGGGTCATCCCCCAGCAGCTGGCCGACTGGGAAGTGGCCCATCGTGGCCTGACCGAGCTTGAGATCGTCGGCTCGATGCACGAGCGCAAGATGCGCATGTTCGAGCTGTCCGACGCGTTCGTGGCCCTGCCCGGCGGCTTCGGCACCATGGAGGAGATCTTCGAGATGCTCACCTGGCGCCAGCTCGGCATCGGCAACAAGCCCTGCGCCTTCCTCGACATCGAGGGCTTCTACGCGCCGCTGATCGGCATGATCGACCGCATGGTGGAGGAGCGCTTCCTGCACCCGGACCAGCGCGCGGACCTGTGGTACGGCAGCGACCTGGAACAGATGCTGGCGTGGATGCGTGATTACCGTCCGGCGCAGGCGAGCAAGTGGATCGACGAGAAGCGCCGCAGCGTGATGGAGTAGCTGCCCGGGTACGGGACCCGGTCCCTGCCCCTGTCAACGCCAACACAGGCGATCGAATGGGCGGTCGGGCAGGCACTCACGGCCGCAAGCCGCCAGGTCACTGCACGTTTTCCGGAACCGGTAGCGACAGGCCGGCGCACCGCCGGACGCGACCACTGCCGCCCTGCCGATCGACAGCGCGATCCACGCCGCCCTTTGCAGGGCCGGCCGCCCCGGCCAGCACCCGCATCGCGTGCGAGAATCGACTATCGCGCATCGAGGGCCTGACATGACCGTTCCCGCTTCCTTTCCCGCGTTCCGCATCCACAGCGACGAGGCCGGCTACCGCAGCGGCGTGGAGCAGGTTTCGCTGGACCAGCTGTCGCCCGGCGAAGTCGTGGTGCGCGCGGCCTGGTCGTCGGTCAACTACAAGGACGCGCTGGCCGGCACGGGCAAGGGCAAGATCCTGCGTCGCTTCCCGCTGGTGGGCGGCATCGACGTGGCCGGCCACGTGGTCGCCTCCACCGACCCGAAGTTCCGCGAAGGCGACCCGGTCCTGGTGACCGGCTGCGGCCTCAGCGAGACCCGTGATGGCGGCTACTCCGCGTTCGTACGCCTGCCGGCCGAGTGGGTGGTCGCCCTGCCCGACGGCCTGGACCTGCGCCAGAGCATGATCCTGGGCACGGCCGGGTTCACCGCGGCGCTGGCGCTGTACCGCCTGCGCAAGAACCGCCAGCATCCCGCGCTGGGTCCGCTGGCAGTCACCGGCGCCACCGGCGGCGTGGGTTCGCGGGCGGTGTCGATCTTCAGCAAGGCCGGCTATGAAGTGCACGCGATCAGCGGCAAGGCCGAGCAGGCCGGCTACCTCCGGTCGCTGGGTGCCAGCGAGGTACTGGGCCGCGACGCGCTGGACGCGAAGCGGCCGCTGGAGTCGGTGCGCTTCGGCGGCGGCCTGGACAACGTCGGCGGACCGATGCTGGTGAGCCTGCTGGCCCAGACCGCGCCCTACGGCAACGTCGCCTCGGCCGGCCTGGCCGGGGCGCCCTCGCTGGATGCGTTGACGGTGATGCCCTTCATCCTGCGTGGCGTCTCGCTGCTGGGCATCGGTTCGGCCGGCACCGCGCGCGACATCCGCGACGACATCTGGGCACTGCTGGCCGATGAGTGGAAGCCGGCCCGGCTGGATGCCATCGCTACTGCCGAAGTGACCCTCGAGGAGCTGCCGCAGGTGTTCGCGCGCATGCTCGCCGGGCAATCGCTGGGCCGCACGCTGGTGCGCCTGGGCTGAGGC
>JAEWAG010000060.1 GCA_023391775.1 Pseudomonadota bacterium
CGAGCCGAGCCGAGCCGAGCCGAGCCCGAGCCCGAGCCCGAGCCGAACCGAACCGGCAGGGGTTGTCGGGCCAGGCCGGCAGGCCGAAGAAAGCTGCCTGCAGTGTCGCCGACCTTGATGCCGGGCCCGGGCGGCGTGTGAGGGACGGTCGAGCGCGGTCCCCGCGGCCTGTCCGGCTGCAAACCGTTGGCTGCGCCGGTGCAGGTGCAGTGGGGAGCGGAGCGCTGGTCGGGCGGGCGCCGATGGCCCGGCACTCCAGGCGCGGCAAAGGCCCCCAAGGCTCAGTGTCCTGCGGCTTGCCGAGATGCGGGTCAGCAGCCCGGTCGAGGTGCAAGAGCCGCACGCCGCCCTTCCTCAGCCGTCGATCAACGGCATTGCAACCCCCGCTGGCATCTTCAGGCTCTGCATGCCGCGCCGTAATCCCGGCAGGGAGGCCGCCTGCCTGGTTGTAGCCACCTGGCCGCTGTTCGGTGTGGTCCCGTGCCGGATGACAGGCCAGCGCAAGCAATCGGCCGTCCGCTGTTTGCCGCAGCCTGGTCTGCCGGTCCCGGTGGCGGAAGACGGTCAATCGACTCGGGCAACGGGCCGACTATGGGCGGCCTGCTGCGGGGTGCAGGAAGCGCGCCGTTGTTCCCGGCGCTGGCCAGGGCCACGATCCACGCGAGGGCGGTGTGCAAGCCCGCGAGAACCGGCGTTGCCGTGTGCCTGTGCCTGTGCCGGCATCCGTGCTCCAGGCCCGCGGACTGCGGACTGCGGATCAGTCCTGGGGCGAAGGTGCGACGTAGCCCGCGGGCTGTTCGGCCCCGCCGCTGAACAGGAACTTCTCCATCTGCTCCTCCAGGAACGCGCGGTGCTGCGGATCACGCGGCGACAGGCGGTTCTCGTTGATCAGCATGGTCTGGTGCGCCAGCCAGGCAGCCCAGGCCGGCTTGCCGATGCTGGCGTGGATGCGCTTGCCCAGTTCGCCGGGCCACGGGATGAATTCCAGGCCCTCGGCCTCGCGCTGTTCGTACTGGCAGAAAATGGTGCGGGACATGGGCTCGCTTCTCAGAGGGTGTCGAGCAGCTTGCGGATCGGCGCGGGCAGGCCGAGGGTGGCCAGTTCCGCGCGGGTGACCCAGCGCTGCGCCTCATTGTCGCCCACCCGTCCGCGCGGGGCGACCTTGCGCAGGCGCAGCGGCTGCAGGTGGAGGCGGTAATGGCTGAAGGTGTGGACGATCGGTGCCAGCGGATCGGCGGCGTCGAAATCGCCTTCGATCTCCTGGTCGAACCAGTCGCGCAGCTGCGACTCGGTGTCGGCCTGGGGCAGGGTCCACAGCGATGCCCAGATGCCTGCCGGCGGGCGGCGCTGCAGCAGCACTCGGCCGTCCCTGTCTTCCAGCAGCAGGGCCAGCGCCTCGCGTTCCGGCAATGACTTGCCGGGACGTGGCGTGGGCAGGGCGTCGACCAGTCCTTCGCGCAGGGCGACGCAGCCCCCGGCCAGCGGGCAGGTCAGGCAGGCAGGCGCGCTGCGCGTGCACTGGGTGGCGCCGAAATCCATCTGCGCCTGGGTGTAGTCCGCCATGCGCCCGTCGGGCACGTGGGCGACATGGTCACTGGCCAGCAGCCACAGCTGCTTCTCCACGGCCGGCGTGCCCGGCCAGCCGTGGATGCCATGCCAGCGCGCCAGCACGCGCTTGACGTTGCCGTCCAGGATCGGAAAGCGGTCGCCCCAGGCCTGGGCCAGGATCGCGCCGGCGGTACTGCGCCCGATCCCCGGCAGCGCCAGCAGGGCGTCGAAATCGCGCGGCAGGTCGCCGTCGTGGTGCGCGACGCAGAGCCGGGCCGCCGCATGCAGGTTGCGGGCGCGGGCGTAGTAGCCCAGCCCGGCCCAGTGCGCCATCACCTCGTCGGTGGTCGCCGCTGCCAGATCCGGCAGGGAAGGGAAGCGACCGGTGAAGCGCAGGAAGTACGGGATGACGGTGGCGACCTGGGTCTGTTGCAGCATGATTTCCGACAGCCACACCCGATAGGGCGTGCGCGGATGCTGCCAGGGCAGGCCATGGCGACCATGCTGGTCGAACCAGCGCAGCAGGGGGGTGGCGAAGCGGTCCGGCTCAAGCGACATGACGGATGTTCCCCAGCGTGTGCCGCAGTGCGTCCGCAGCGTCGGCCGGGCACAGTGCCCGGGCCGGGGAGAGGTCGTGGTGCACGTGGTCGCTCAGGCGCCCAAAGCCTCGGGCAGCAGGGCGTCGACGAAGGCTTCCGGGTCGAATACGCGCAGGTCCTCGGGTCGCTCGCCGATGCCGGCGAAGCGGATCGGGATGTTGAACTCGCGCGCCAGGGCGAACACCACGCCGCCCTTGGCGGTGCCGTCAAGCTTGGTCACCACCAGGCCGGTGACACCGACAGCCGCGTTGAACTGGCGCAGCTGGTTGAGTGCGTTCTGGCCGGTGGTGCCGTCGATCACCATCAGCACCTCGTGCGGCGCGGCCGGGTCCAGCTTCTGCAACACGCGCTTGATCTTGCCCAGCTCGTTCATCAGTCCGACCTGGGTATGCAGGCGGCCGGCGGTATCGGCGATCAGTATTTCGGTGCCGCGGGCCTTGGCCGCCTGCAGCGCATCGAACGCCACGGACGCCGCGTCCGCGTTCTGGCCCTGGGCGATGACGGTGACGCCGTTGCGCTGGCCCCAGGCCTGCAACTGGGCCACGGCCGCGGCGCGGAAGGTGTCGCCGGCGGCCAGCATCAGGCTGCGGTTCTCGTCCCTGAAGCGGCGCGCCAGCTTGCCGATCGTGGTGGTCTTGCCAACGCCGTTGACGCCGACGGTCAGCAAAACAAAGGGTCTGGCGCCACGGTCGATCACCAGCGGCACCGAGACCGGACGCAGCATCTCCACCAGTTCGCCGCGCAGGGCTGCAAGCAGGGCGCGGGCATCGGCGAATTCGCGTGCCTTCATGCGCTTGCGCAGTCCCTCCACCAGCGCCGTGGTAGCGGTGACGCCGACGTCGGCAGTCAGCAGGGCGGTCTCGATCTCGTCCAGCAGATCGTCGTCCAGGCGCGGGTTGCCCGAGAACAGGCCGCCGAAGCTGCGTGCGAAGGCGCTGTTGCGCAGGCGCTCGCGCCAGCCGATCCGGCCGGGCGTGGCCGCCGGCTGGAGGGCGGGACCGTCATCGACGTCGCCGGGCGGCGCCGGAACCGTGGCCGGGGCGGCTGCGGTATCCGTCGCGGCCTCGTCGACCGCAGGAACGGGTGCCGGGGTGTTGACAAAGGGAGCCGCGTCTTCCGCCTGCGGGGGCGCGGGCGTCGGTGCGGGAACCGGCTCCGCCACCGGTGCCGGCCCGGGCGCAGGCGCCGGAACAGGCTCGGGTTCCGGTGCCGGAACTGCCGCCGATTCCGGAGCTGGATCTTCCGCGCGCAGTGCACGGGGCGCTTCGGCCACCGGGGCCGAGGGCTCCGGGGCTGGTGCCACGGGAGCTGCGGCCGGTGACGCGGCGTTGGGGGCCTGCGGGAACGCGGCGGCCAGCTCTTCGGCGCTGAACCGGCTGGTCGAAGGCGTGGAAGTGCCGCTTTCCGGCTTCTTGCGGCGGAAGAAACTGACCATTTCGCGGGGGATATCGGAGAATGCGCACATGCTAGCACCGCGCCCGGCCATGACCCCTGAAGAAAACCCCGCCCGGAGGCGGCGATGAGCCGCCGCCCGCCGCCGCGCGGCATCACCGGCGGTACCCCGCTCGCGCGTCCGCGCGCGGCCAGTGGCGAGGTGCGGATCATCGGCGGCCGGTGGCGGGGTACCCGGTTGCCGGTGACTGAAGTTTCCGGCCTGCGGCCAACCTCCGACCGGGTCCGCGAGACCCTGTTCAACTGGCT
>JAEWAG010000081.1 GCA_023391775.1 Pseudomonadota bacterium
GGCCCACCACCCCCCGCCCCCGGCATCCCCGCCGCGCTGGCGCGGCCCCCTGGCGCCCGCAGCGCGGCCTGCCGGGGAGGCGGTTCATTGCCTGCGCTCCGGCAGCGCGCCGAGCAGGTCCTGGGCCGCATGCACCAGGAACATGTAGTGCGCGGCCAGGTCGATCACGTATTCGTTCTGGCCCCAGAAGAACGGCCAGTCCTCCTTGTTCTCCGGGAAGTCCGGCTTGAGCACCAGCACGCCCGGCACCACGCCGCCGGCGATGAAGCTGAAGTCGGCCCGGTTCATGCCGTAGGCCACCTGCTTGGAGCGGGCGCCGACGGCCGAGACGAAGGAGATGTTCGAGTCCGGGTGGGTGCCGTACAGGTAGTTCAGGCCCTGCAGGGTCGGCTCGATGTCGAACAGGTCGGGGAAGGCTTTGTGCAGGTGGTAGTTGGCCGTGGCCATGCCCACCACCGCGCTGTTGCCCGCCCAGCCGCCACGGGTGATCAACACGCCGTAGGGGTTCTCGCCGGCCATCGGCTTGAACTCCTCGCGCAGGCGGATGGCGCGCTCGCGCACCTTGCCGGCGAACGCCTGGTCCATCTTCGGCAGCGCCGCCAGCACGGCCGGGGCGTTGAAGCCGAAGCGCGGCTGGATCTTCGGCCACAGCGCGCGGATGCCCTCGGCGTACTTCTCGTCGCCGGTGGACAGCAGCAGCTGCACGGCCGCGCGCAGCTGCTCGTCGTCCGGATGCCCGCCGGTGGTGTTGCCGACCCGGAACAGGTTGGGCTCGCGCCCCTGCTCGAACTCCCACACCTTGCGCGCGGTGGCCAGGCACTCCTCGGCCAGGGCGTCGTTGTAGCCACGCAGGGCGCGGCTGGCGGCGGCCAGGGCCGCGGCCGAGCCGTAGTTCAGCGCCGTGGTGTTGCTGGTGAACGCCAGGCGGTCGTCGTTGGGCGAGTCCGGGTCGGCGGGATCGTCGACCTTGCCGTCGGTCTTGGTGACCGCATCGCCCAGGTGGGTGTACTGGCCCAGGTCGGGCTCGACGATGCCGGGGATGGCATGGCCGAACACGCGGTGCTGGGCGACCAGGGCCAGGGTGCCGTGCTCGATCTGCTGCAGCAGGTCCGGCTTGCCGTCCGGCACGTGGATCTCCACGTGCTGGCGCTTCTGGTCGATGGTGGTCTCGTCGCGCCGGGGCCCGAAGCGCTCCCAGGTGTCGACCATCGACAGCACGGTGGCGTAGTGGGTCTGGGTGCGGATGTCGAAGTCGCCGGCATCGAACCAGCCGCCGTAGTTCAGGCCGGGGATGTGCTCGCCGGGCTGGAACGGCGAATCCAGGTCCGGGCCCTGCGCGAACAGGTCGAAGTGCTCGCGGTTGGGCGCCACCTGGCGCGCGTCGTCCATGTGCGAGCGGCCGTGCCAGACGCGGTAGGCCTCGTTGACGAACATGTGGTCCATCTGCACCGGGAAGAACACGTCCAGGGTCGGATGCCAGGCGTTGGCGTAGGCGTCCTCGGCGATGCGGAAGGCATTGGTGCGCTGGCCGGCGGCCTCGATCACGTAAAGGCCGGGCTGGCGCACGTCCGAGAAGTCGAGGTTGTAGTACTCGTAGCGCAGGTAGCGGCCCCAGTGCTTCGGCGCAGTCGCTAGCACCTCGTGCTCGGAGCCGTCGGCATCGATGCGCAGCACCCGCGCCGGGCCGGGCGCGGCCGCGCGCGGATCGGTCTCGAGCACCGCCACCTTGCGCTGCGCCGGGTGGTAGCCGACCTGGGAATGGCCGATCACCGGGTCACGGGTCCAGCCGGGGATGGTGTGGCCTTCCACGGTCCAGTCCAGCACCGCGCCGGACTTGCCGGCCGGCAGCAGGGTGCGGACCACGAACCAGCCGTTCTGCGCCTGGTTGCGGCCGTCGTACAGGGCCAGCTCGCCGTTGCGGCTGCTGATGGTGACCCGGCGCTGCGGGTCTTCCGGCGCCAGCACCAGCGAACTGCCGGTGATGATCGGAAGGCGCACGGCCTTGCCGTCGGCGTCGCGGCCGCTGGGGCCGGTCGGATACAGCGGGATCTGGCCGCTGCGCTCGCCGGCGGCGCCGGTGGCGACCCAGGACTTGCCGAAGTAGGCCGACGGCAGGAACTCCAGGTTGAAGCCGGCACGGCCCTGGAGCGATTTGGGCACCGGCCGGTCCAGCACCACCTGCACCCGCACGCCGTCGCCCTGCGGCGAGACCTTGATGTCGTACTCGAACTTCTCGTTCGGGTAGTGCATGCGCGTGGTGATGGTGCCGGTGCGGGCGTCGACCTTGCGGTCCAGCATCAGCGCCACCGCGTCCCACTGTTCGGGGGTCGGGCTCAGGCGCACGTCGCCATTGGTTGCGGTGCGCACGCCGTGGTGGATCAGCTCCACGCCGGCGTGCTTGGCATCGCTGAACAGCCCGTCGTAGTAGTTGCTGAAGGCCAGCACGTCCAGGCCCGGACGGCTGAAGTACTCCTGCTCGTTGAGCTTCAGCGGCTCGGCCATGGCGGCGGGCAGCATGGCCACGGCCAGGGCCGCGGTGAGGATGGAACGGGCGCGGAAGGAACTCCGCGTACGGCGGTGCGTCATCGATACGGCTCCCCTTGTAATCGATGTGAACGCTAACATCGGCCCGGGAGGCGGCCCAGCTGCGGTGCAGCAAGCGCGTCGGGTGAGCTGCGGCAGGAAGCGCTACGCCGCGGGCGTCGTGATGACCGGCCTCAGCCGCCCGGCGGTACCGCCAGGTCCGCGCGGCCGGCCTCGGCAGATGCCTCCGCGCCGGCCTGCTCCAGCTCCGGATACAGCGCCATCAGGGCCAGGGCCACGCCGTTGGACCAGCCGAAGCCGTCCTGCAGCGGGTATTCGCCGCCGCCTCCGCCCTGCAGGGCGCCGTCGGCGTCGTACTTCTCCACCAGCTTGTGCTCGCGCTCGAACAGGGTCTGCACATTGCCGAGGAAGCCGGCGGCGATCTCCCGCGCCAGCCCATGCTCGCCATGGCGGCGCAGGCCGACCACGGCGATCCACTGCAGCGGCGCCCAGACGTTGGGCAGGTCCCACTGCTGGCCGCTGTCCACCGCGGTGGTGGCCAGGCCGCCGGGTCGCAGCAGCTGCGCGCGGACGTGGCTGGCGGTGCGGGTGGCGCGCTCGCGCGAGGCGATGCCCGCATGCAGCGGGAACAGGGCCGCGGCGGTGACCTGGCTGCGGACCGCGCCGGCG
>JAEWAG010000108.1 GCA_023391775.1 Pseudomonadota bacterium
GGCCATCGCTGGAGCAGGCCGCGAGCTATCCCCTCACTGCGAAATGGCCAACAATCGGCGAAACCTCGTCCAAGGGATCACGATGCTTCGTTCTTCCTGCCTGCTGGCCGTGCTGCTTTCGACCTCGATTTCCACTGCGCTGGCGGGTGCCGCGACGCCCGGCGTCAATGCCAAGGCCGCGGCACTGCACGAGCGGATCCTGGTGCTGGACAGCCACCTCGATACGCCGATGAACCTCGCCCGCCCGGAATGGGATATTCAGCGCGACTACGCGTCGTGGCGTGGGTTTTCCCAGGTCGATCTGCCGCGGATGAAGCGCGGCGGGCTGGATGGCGGGTTCTGGGTCATCTATACCGGGCAGGGCGACCGCAGCGCGGCGTCCAACCTGGGGGCCCGTGACCATGGCCTGGTCCGGCTGGTGCAGATCCGTGAGATGGTCGCGGCAAATGCCGAACACTTCGCGCTGGGGTACAGCGCCGGGGATGCCCCGCGCATCGCCGCTGCTGGCAAGCGCGTCGTCTACATCTCGATGGAGAACGCCTCGCCCCTGGCCCAGGACCCGAGCCTGCTGCGCACCTACCACCAGCTCGGCCTGCGCATGCTGGGCATCACCCATGTGCGCAGCAACGAGTTCGGCGACTCTTCCAACACGCCGCCGGAGTGGCAGGGCCTGAGCCCGGCGGGCAGGGCGTTGGTGGAGGAGGCCAACCGCCTGGGCATCGTGCTCGACGCATCGCACGCCAGCGATGCGGTGTTCGACCAGCTGCTTGAGCTGTCACGCGCGCCGATCGTGCTCTCGCACAGCGGGGCCAAGGCGCTCTACGACCACCCGCGCAACATCGACGATGCGCGCATCCGCAAGCTCGCGGCCAAGGGTGGCGTGCTGCAGGTCAACGCCTACGGCGGCTACCTGGTGCCGGTCGAAGAGAGTGCGGAGCGTCGCAAGGCGCTGGAGCAACTGGAAGCGCGGATGGGCGACTACGACACGCTTGATGAGGCGGGTGTGCAGACGTGGCTGGCGGCGTCCGACGCGATCGACGCGCGGTATCCGGTCCGCAAGGCGACATTCGACGACTACATGCGCCACCTGCTGCACATCCTCGAGGTCGCCGGCGTGGAACACGTGGGCATCGGTGCCGACTGGGACGGTGGCGGTGGCGTGGTCGGCCTGGAGGACGTGTCCGACCTGCCCCGGATCACCCAGGCCCTGCTTGATGCCGGTTACAGGGAGCAGGACATCGCCGCGATCTGGGGCGGCAACCTGCTGCGGGTGTTGCGCGAGGCCGAGCAGGTGGCGGCGGCGGCCCCGCAACCGCGCTGACGGCCGGCAGCAGGGCAAACGAGAAGGCCGGCCGCTTTCGCGACCGGCCTTTGTTCTTGCAGCGGATCCGATTGCTTACGGCGCCGCGGCGGGCTGGTGCGCCTGCATCATGCGATCGCGGGCGGCCTTGAACGGGTTGCCCTCGTACCAGTTCGGCCAGCGGTCGCCGGCGGCCAGTTCGCGGCCCACGGCGTGCAGCGCTTCCAGGTCCTCGACCACGCCGTCCAGCTTCCACGACGGATCGAACTCGTCGGACGGGGCGTGGTAGTTGCCCGCATACGCCTCGGACGCGGCCTTGCCCGCTTCCCTTCCGCCGTCGACCAGGTCGCCGCCGCCCTTGGCGTACAGCGCCGGGACACCGGCCTTGGCGAAGTTGAAGTGGTCCGAACGGAAGTAGAAGCCGCTCTGCACCGAAGTCTCCCCTTCCAGGCGACGGCCCTGGGCTTCGGCGATCGGCTTGAGGATGTCCTCCAGCTCGGAGTTGCCGATGCCGGTCACCACGAAGTCACGCGAGCGGCCGGCCACGGACATGGCATCCAGGTTGACCACGCCGGCGATCTTCTCCAGCGGGAAGGTCGGATGGGCCACGTAGTACTTCGAGCCCAGCAGGCCCGATTCTTCCAGGGTCACCGCGAGGAACACCACCGAGCGCTCCGGACGCTGCTCCTGGGCGGCAAAAGCCTCGGCGATCTCGTGGATGCCGGCCACGCCGGTGGCGTTGTCGATCGCACCGTTGTAGATCGTGTCCTCGTCGCCCTCGCCCTCGTGCTTGCCGAGGTGGTCCCAGTGGGCCAGGTACAGCACGGCTTCGTCGGCGCGGCTGGCGCCGGGCAGCACGCCGACCACGTTGCGCGAGGTGCCCTGGGTGATGGTGCTCTCCAGGTCCACCGACAGGCGGGCCTTCAGCGGTACCGGCTTGAAGCCGGCCTTGCCGGCCATGCGGTAGGCCTCGTCCAGGTCCAGGCCGGCGCCGGCGAACAGGTCGCGTGCGGCCTCGGCGGTCAGCCAGCCCTGCACCGGCAGGCGCGGCTCCGGATCATCGGCCGGCGGCAGGTCGTACTGCGGACCGGACCAGGAGTTCTTCACCACGTCCCAGCCGTAGCTGGCGCCGGCGGTGTCGTGGACAATCAGCGCCGCGGCGGCGCCCTTGCGCGCGGCTTCCTCGAACTTGTAGGTCCAGCGGCCGTAGTAGGTCATCTTGCGGCCGTCGAACAGGGTCTCGTCGTTGGCGTGGAAGCCCGGGTCGTTGACGAAGATCACCACCGTCTTGCCGGTCCAATCCTGGCCGGCATAGTCGTTCCACTGGCGTTCCGGGGCGTCCACACCATAGCCGACGAACACCATCTCGCTGTCCTTGACCGACACGCGGGTCTCGCCGCTGCGGGTGCCGACCACCATGTCCTCGCCGAACGCCAGTTCGACGGACTTGTCGTCGGAGTGGATGCGCAGGCGCGTACCTGTGTCGGCGACGGTGGTCACCATCGGCACTTCCTGGAAATAGCTGTCGCCGTTGCCCGGCTGCAGGCCAATGCGCTGCATCTGCGCGCGGATGTACTCGACCGTGCGCTCTTCGCCAACGGTGCCGGGGCCGCGGCCCTCGAACTCGTCCGAAGCCAGGGTCCGGGTCAGTTCCGCGAAGTCGGCCGCGGTGATGGCCGGCTCGAAGGCGTGGTCCGACGCCGGTGCCGGGACGGTGGCGGCGGTGCCGCCGGCGGGGGCGGCTTCATCGGCCTGCTTGCCGCAACCGGCGAGCATGAGCGTGCCGACGGCGACGCCGATCAGGGTTTTGCGGAACATCGGAACTCCGTAACGGACAGCGGAGTCCCGATTCTATAAGCAAGCGCCGGGGACTGCCGGGGCGCTGCGCTCAGTCCTGCGGTGCGGTGTCGCTGTCGAACATCACCGCCTCGGCGCCACTGACCGGGCCGATCCGGGCGCTGCGGTGCACGTACAGCCGCACCTCGCGTTCGAACGCCAGCGGTCCCTCGACGACCACGCCGGGGCCGATCACCACGCGCGGCTTGCGCTTGGGGCCGGACTGGAACCAGCCACTGCTACGGCTGATGGTGAGCCCGCCGCGCACTGTGGAGCCGATGCCGATGGTGACATCGCCATTGACCGTGCGCACGTTGCCGCCGACCTGGGTGCCCACAAGGCCAATGGCACCGTTGACCGTCTCCACGTCACGCGCAACGACGCTGCCGCTGCCGGCGAACACGCTGCCGTTGACCGTGGAGATGCCACCGTCGGCCTGCACCTGGCTTTCCAGGCGGATGGCGCCGTTGACCGTCTCCAGCGTGCCGACCTGCGCGCCCGGGGCCACCTTGATGCTGCCATTGACGGTGCTGGCCTTGCCGCTGCGGGCGCCCTCGCCGATGGCGATGCTGCCGTTGACGGTGCTCAGCTCGCCATGGGGGGCGCCGGCGGACACCGAAATGCTGCCGTTGACCTTGCTGATGTCCTCGGCGGCCCAGGCCGCCGGGGCGACCAGCAGCAGGGACAGCACAAGGGCCGGGATGCGGTTGCGGGGCATGTCGTGCCTCCTCGGGACGTCTGTACGCAGCATGGGACCACGCTTGGCTAGAATGCGCACCTGTCTGAAGTCACTGGA
>JAEWAG010000130.1 GCA_023391775.1 Pseudomonadota bacterium
GGCCCCCGCCGGGGGATGACCAATGGCGGTGTTGGATCTCCGCAAGGGCCGCCACAATGGCGGCCCCTTCGCAGGTATGGATACCCCTATGAAGCGCACCCTCCTGGCCGGCATGGTTGCCCTGGCCCTTTCCGGCGCCCTCCCCGTCCCTACCGCCCAGGCCGCAGGCCAGGACACCTCCGCCCCCGACCCGGCCAAGGACCCGCTGCTGCTCAGCGGCGGCTTCCTCAGTGGTCATCCGGACCTGCGCTATCGCATGCACGGCCAGGCGGAACTGGAACAGGGCCGCCACGAGGATGCCTTCAGCTTCTTCAAGCGGGCTGCCTGGTATGGCGACAAGCCTTCGCAGGGCATGGTCGCCGAGATGCTGTGGAACGGCCAGGGCACCGCACAGGACCGCCCGCTGGCCTACGCCTGGATGGACCTGGCTGCCGAGCGTGGCTACTACGGCTTCGCCCTGCTGCGCGAGCGCTACTGGGATGCGCTGAACGAGCCCGAACGCGCCCGTGCCGTGGAAGTGGGCACCGGGGTCTACGCCGCCTACGGCGACGAGGCCGCCGAACCGCGCCTGGCCACCGCCCTGCGCCGCGCGCGCCGCAACACCACCGGCAGCCGTACCGGCTTCGCCGGCAACGTGAAGATCAACGTGCCCGGCCCGGGTGGCGAGCACATCACCATTGATGGTGCCAAGTTCTACGACGAACGTTACTGGGATCCGAAGCAGTACCGGGCCTGGCAGGACGCGGTGTGGACGCACCCCGCCCGGGTCGGCAAGGTCTCCGTGGGCGAGGTGGAGCAGGTGCCGGGCGAATCGCGCATTCCCGCCACCGCGCCGGCCCTGCCTGCGCAGGAGCCCCAAACCCCCGAGCGCGACGACTCCGGCTTGCTGAACCGCTGACCGTACGCAAGCGTAGGCAGGGTTCGGGGACTGCGCTAGAGTCGCCCTACGTCGCGGCTGCCACAGCCGCGCCCTACATCCTGGAGGGGATATGCGCAGTACCCGTTCTCTGCTTGCAACCGTGCTCCTGCCTGCTGCCCTGCTGGTAGCCGGCGCCGCCTCCGCCGCCGACCCGGCGGTGGGCCGCTGGAAGACCATCGACGGCGACAGTGGCAAGCCGAAGTCCTATGTCGAGATCACCCAGGCGGCCAATGGCACCCTCAGCGGCCGCATCGTCGAGCTGATCGACCCCAGCAAGCCCAACCCGACCTGCGACAAGTGCAAGGACGACCGCAAGGGCAAGCCGATCACCGGCATGGAAATCATCCGCGGGATGAAGGCCGAAGGCGGCGGCAACTACGCCGGCGGCACCATCCTCAAGCCGGACGAGGGCAAGGTGTACAAGTCCAAGATGACCTTGGTGGAGGGCGGGAAGAAGCTGGAGGTCTCCGGTTGCGTGGCCTTCATCTGCAAATCGCAGGTGTGGGAGCGGCAGTAACCTGCGCCCTGCAACGGCGGCACCGACGACCCGGCCATGCGCCGGGTCGCGTGTTTCTGCCCGGCGCACGCCAGGGCGCCGTGCACGGTAAGCGGCAACGCACCGCGGCCCGTCCCGCAGCGGGTGGCCGCCCGCGCGCAAGGTCCGGCGCTGGCCGCATGCGATAATGGCCGGCCCTCCGCGTCCGGTTTTCCCATGTCCCGCTCCGTCCTGGTCACCAACGCCCTGCCCTATGCCAACGGCCCGCTGCACCTGGGCCATCTGGTCGGCTACATCCAGGCCGACATCTGGGTGCGGGCGCGGCGCGAGCGCGGGGACACGGTCTACTACGTCTGCGCCGACGACACCCACGGCACGCCGATCATGCTGGCCGCGGAGAAGGCCGGGGTCAGCCCGGAAACCTTCATCGCCGCCACCCAGGCCAGCCACGAGCGCGACTTCCAGGATTTCGACGTCCGCTTCGACTCCTACCATTCCACCCACTCGCAGGAAAACCGCGAGCTGACCGAACGCTTCTACGCCGCCCTGGATGCCCGCGGCAGTATCGAGCGGCGTTCGATCGAACAGCTGTATGACCCGGTCAAGCAGATGTTCCTGCCGGACCGCTACGTCAAGGGTACCTGCCCCAAGTGCAAGTCGCCGGACCAGTACGGCGACAACTGCGAGGTCTGCGGCGCGACCTATGGGCCGACCGACCTGATCGACCCGCGCTCGGCCGTTTCCGGCGCCACCCCGGAGCTGCGTGCCTCCGAACACTTCTTCTTCAAGCTCGGGCAATACACCGACGGCCTGCGCCAGTGGCTGTCCGGCGACGTCGCCCTGCCGGGCGTCAAGGCCAAGCTGGCCGAATGGATCGACGGCGAGGGCGGCCTGCGCGACTGGGACATCTCGCGCGACGCGCCCTATTTCGGCTTCGAGAACCCCGGCCACCCGGGCAAGTACTTCTACGTCTGGCTGGACGCGCCGATCGGCTATTTCTCCAGCCTGCTGGCGCTGGCCCGCAGCGGCAGGGTGGACGGGTTCGACGAGGCGGCGATGGAGGCGCTGCTGCAACCGGGCGACCAGGCCGAGCTGCACCACTTCATCGGCAAGGACATCGTCAACTTCCACGGCCTGTTCTGGCCGGCCGTGCTCGAGGGCAACGGCCTGCGCAAGCCGGACCGCCTGCACGTCAACGGCTACCTGACCGTGGACGGCGCCAAGATGTCCAAGTCGCGCGGCACCTTCATCATGGCCCGCACCTACCTGGACGTGGGGCTGGCGCCGGATGCGCTGCGCTACTACTTCGCCTGCAAGTCCTCCGGCGGCGTGGACGACCTGGACCTCAACCTTTCGGACTTCGTCGCCCGCGTCAACAGCGACCTGGTCGGCAAGTTCGCCAACATCGCCAGCCGCTGCGCCAAGCTGCTGGACGTGCATTTCGGCAATGTGCTGCCCGGACTGGCAGTGGCGGCCGAAGGCCTGAGCGAGGGCTGGGAAGACGAATCGCGCCAGGTCCTGGACGCGGTCGCCAACCTGCTGGCCGACGCCCCCCAGCTGTACGCCACCAACAACTTCGCCGCCGTGGCCCGCAACGCCATGGCCGCCGCCGACCTGGCCAACGAGAACATCGCCCGCACCGCACCCTGGGCGCTGGCCAAGGATCCGGCGCGCCGCGCCGATCTGCACCGGGTGCTGGGCACCGCGATCCAGGCCTTCGCCGACATCGCCGGCGTGCTCAAGCCGATCGTGCCGGCGACCATTGCCGCCGCCGAAGCCTGGCTGGGCACCGCCCTGCACGTGGACCACCGCGTCGCCCTGGACGGACGCACCGTCTCCGCCTACACC
>JAEWAG010000078.1 GCA_023391775.1 Pseudomonadota bacterium
GTCCACATGCACCACTTCGCCGGCGGCGTCGGCACGCCCCCGCGCGTGCTGCTGCGCCATGTAGGCCTCGCCCACCCCGCCGGCCTGGCCCAGCATGCGCACCACGCCTTCCTCCAGCCAGATCGCGCGCGAGCACAGGTTGGTGACCGCCGCCGCGTCATGGCTGACGAACAGCAGGGTGCCGCGCTTCTGGAACTCGCGCAGGAAGCGCATGCACTTCTGCGCGAAGAACGCATCGCCCACCGACAGCGCCTCGTCCACGATCAGGATGTCGGCGTCGACGTGGGCGATGACCGCGAAGGCCAGGCGCACGGCCATGCCGCTGGAATAGCTGCGCACCGGCTGGTCGATGAACTCGCCGATGTCGGCGAAATCCAGGATCCGCGGCATGCGCTGTTCGACCTGGGCACGGCTCAGCCCCAGGATGGTGCCGTTGAGATAGACGTTCTCGCGCCCGGTGAACTCGGGGTTGAAGCCGCTGCCCAGCTCCAGCAGCGCGGCCACCTTGCCGTGGACCTGGCAGCTTCCGCCGGTTGGGTTCAGGGTGCCGGCGATGATCTGCAGCAGCGTGGACTTGCCCGACCCGTTGCGGCCGATGATCGCGACCGTCTCCCCGCGCCCGATCTCGAAGGAGACCCCGCGCAGCGCGTGGAACTCGCGGTGGCCGTGCTCGCGCCCCAGCAGTGCCTGCCACAGGCGCTGCACCGGACGCTCGTACATGCGGAAGCTCTTGCTGACCCCGCTGACCTGGATCACGGCCGCATCCGCGGCCGCCTGCGAAGGTGATCCCGCGCCGCCCTCAAAGGACATCGCCGAAGCCTCCGCGGGTCTTGCGGAAGAAGGCCAGCGCCAGCAGCGCCAGCACGCTGGCCCCGGCGGCATACATACCCAGCGCCGCCCAGTCCGGCATCCGGCCCCAGATCACCACCTCGCGGGCCTGGTCGATGATCAGGGTCAGCGGATTGACGTAGAACACCCAGCGGTAGTCTTCCGGCAGCGACTCCACCGGCACGATGGCCGAAGAGAGGAACAGCATCGCCGCGGCCAGCACGCCCACGAACTGGCTGATATCGCGCAGGTACACACCCAGCGCCGAGAGGAACCAGCCGGTGGCCACGGTCAGGATCACCAGCGGCGCGACCACCACCGGCAGCAGCAGCGAGTGCCAGAACAGCTCGCCGTGCCAGAACCACTTCAGCGCGATGAGCACCAGCACGTTCATGCCCAGGTGGAACAGCGCGGTGAGGGTCATGCTGCACGCCAGCAGCTCCAGCGGGAACACCACGCGCTTGACGTAGCCGGGGTTGGACAGGATCAGCTGCGGGGCCCGGGTCAGGCACTCGGCGAAGAACCCGTGCACCACCAGGCCCACGAACAGGATCAGGGCGAAGTCCGTGGTCGACCCCGAGGTCCCCGGCCAGCGGCTGCGGAGGATGTAGCCGAATGCCAGGGTGTAGACCATCAGCATCAGGAACGGGCTGATGAGCGACCACAGCATGCCGATCGAGGCGCCGCGGTAGCGCCCCAGGATTTCGCGCTTGGTGAGCTCCGCCAGGAGCGACCGCCGCTGTGCCAGTGTCGCCAGCATGGGAATCTCCGGTCAGGCAGCCAGCGCCTGTTCCAGATCCCGCCGCAGGTCGCCGACATCCTCGATGCCGACGCTCAGGCGGACCAGCGAGTCGCTGATGCCCAGGCGCGCGCGGCGCTCGGGCGGCACCGAGGCATGGGTCATCACCGCCGGGTGGTTGAGCAGGCTTTCCACGCCGCCCAGCGATTCGGCCAGGGTGAACAGGCGGGTGCGGGCGCAGAAGCGGCTGGCCGCCTCGAAACCGCCCTTGAGCACCACCGAGACGATGCCGCCGAAGCCGCTCATCTGGCGCGCCGCCAGGGCGTGCTGCGGGTGCGAGGCCAGCCCGGGGTAGATCACCTTCTCCACCGCCGGATGGGTCTCCAGCCAGCGCGCCAGCTCCAGCGCGCTTTCGCAGTGCGCGCGCATGCGCAGCGGCAGGGTCTTGGCCCCGCGCAGGGCCAGGAAACTGTCGAATGGCCCCTGCACCGCACCGACCGAGTTCTGCAGGAAGGCCATGCGCTCGCCCAGCTCGCCGTCGGCGGCCACCACCACGCCACCGACCATGTCCGAGTGGCCGTTGAGGTACTTGGTCGCCGAATGCAGCACCAGGTCCGCACCCAGCGCCACCGGGCGCTGCAGCGCCGGCGAGGCGAAGGTGTTGTCGACCACCACCACCAGGCCGTGGCGGTGCGCGATCTCCGCGACCGCGGCGATGTCGACGATCTTGAGCATCGGGTTGGTCGGGGTCTCGATCCAGACCATGCGCGTGCGCGGGGTGACCGCCGCGGCGAACGCGTCCAGGTCGGCCAGGTCGACGAAGCTGAAGTCCAGCGCCGCGCTGCGCCGGCGCACGCGCTCGAACAGGCGGTAGCTGCCGCCGTAGAGGTCGTCCATGGCGATCACGTGGTCGCCGCTGTCCAGCAGCTCCAGCACCGTCGAGGTGGCCGCCATGCCCGAGGCGAAGGCGAAGCCGCGGCTGCCGCCTTCCAGCGCCGCGACGCAGCGCTCCCAGGCGAACCGGGTCGGGTTGTGGGTGCGCGAGTACTCGAAGCCCTGGTCCTCGCCCGGCGCCGACTGCGCATAGGTCGAGGTGGCGTAGATCGGTGGCATCACCGCCCCGGTGGTGGGGTCGGGAGCCTGGCCACCATGGATGGCCAGGGTGGCGAACGCCAGGGCGTCCGTATGCAGGCCGTCGCGGGGAGACTGGTCGGACATGGCGGCTCTCTTCGAGGTAGCCACGGATTCTAGCAACCGCCGCTTAACCGAAGCTTGGCGCCGGCCCCCGCCGGACCCGCGCCCGGGCCGGCCGTACA
>JAEWAG010000151.1 GCA_023391775.1 Pseudomonadota bacterium
GGCCGGCGCGCGTTGCGCCGGCGTGCCGTCAGTTGCCACCTTCGGGGGCGGCGATGCGGTAACCGATGCCATGGCGCGTCTGGATGTAGGGCGTGGAGAACGGCTTGTCCACCACCGCCCTCAGCCCGTGGATGTGGACGCGCAGCGAATCGGAGTCGGGCAGCTCCTCGCCCCACACCCGGGTTTCCAGCTCCTGGCGGGTGACCACGGCCGGGGACGCTTCCATAAGGGACTGCAGGATCTTCAGCGCGGTCGGGTTGAGCTGCAGCAGGCGGCCTTCGCGGCGCACCTCGAGCGTGTCCAGGTTGTATTCCAGGTCGCCGGTGTTGAGTACCCGGGTCTGCACGCCCTTGCCGCGGCGGGCCAGCGCGTTGAGCCGCACCTCCACTTCCTGCAGGGCGAACGGCTTGATCAGGTAATCGTCGGCGCCGGAGTCGAAGCCGGCCAGCTTGTTCTCCAGGCTGTCGCGGGCGGTGAGCATCAACACCGGGGTCTGCTTGCGCGCCTCGTTGCGGAGCTTGCGGCAGACCTCGATGCCGTCCATGCCGGGCAGGTTGAGGTCCAGCACGATGGCGTCGAAGTCGTGGACCACGGCCAGGTGCAGGCCGGTGACGCCGTCGGCGGCGAAATCCACCGTGTGGCCCCGATCCTCGAGGTAGTCCCCGAGGTTTGCGGCGATGTCGCTGTTGTCTTCGATGACGAGAATACGCACGTAGCGCTCCAGCTGGGGAATCAGGGGGTCAGGGGACGACGCAGCATCTTCTGCATTTCGGATTGCGACTCGTCCTGGGCCCGGCGCCGCTCGGCCACGGTCATGCAGTTGTTGGTCGGCCGGTTGGAGCCGGTTTTCTTCTCCCGCTTGCATACCAGACGGCTGTCCGCGCGTGCACCTGCCAGCAGCGTGTTGAGCTGCTCCTGCTCGTTGAACACTTCCAGGCGCACCGACTCGGGCAGGTCCGCCGGTGTGCGGCCGGACAGCAGGCCGGAGATGCGGTTGAGCGAGCCGATCACCCGGCGCCGGTCATCGGCGCTGATCTCCGCGTAGGTCTTGCCGTCGTTGAGGGCTTCCAGCACGGCGCTGCGCTGGTTCTCGAACGATGCGGCGGTCACGTCCAGCGGCTCGGACGCGAGCGCCCTGCCCTGCATCATGGCGAGGCCCAAAAGCGAAAGCAGCAGCACCTTCTTCATCTTCAAACCTCTGTGTGCGGTAAAGCGCCAACGCGACGCTGGTCGCCCCGATTCTGCGCCCGGCGCCGTGACGGGAGCAAACAGGTCCAGGAACCGCGCCACAAAAAAGCCCAGGCCGGGTTGCGCGCCTGGGCTGGGAGTGCCCCGATTGCCGTGTTTCCGATGCGCCGCATGACGAGGAGCCGGGCGGCGGACCCTGGAAAATCCGTCCGGTCGAGACTACGGACGGCGCGATTAAAGCCGCGTTAAAGCCGGGCCGCGGTCCGCGCGGCTCACTGGCCGGACTGGCGGACCCGCGCGGCCACGTGCTCGATCACCGCGCCGGCCACGTCGACCCCGGACACGCTTTCGATGCCTTCCAGCCCCGGGGTCGAGTTGACTTCCAGCACCAGCGGCCCGCGACCGGACGCCACCAGGTCCACCCCGGCCACCTCCAGCCCCAGGGCCTGGGCCGAGCGCACCGCCATCTCCTGCTCGACCGCACTGGCCTCGGCGGCGCTGGCCTGGCCGCCCCTGTGCAGGTTGGAACGGAATTCCCCTTCCGGCGCCTGGCGGCGCATCGCCGCCACCACCCGGTCACCGACAACGAAGCAGCGCAGGTCGGCGCCCCCGGCTTCGGCCACGAACTCCTGGACCAGGAAGTTGGCATACAGCCCGCGCAGGGCCTCGACCGTCGCCTTGGAGGCACTGGGCTTCTCGGTCAGCACCACGCCGGCACCCTGCGTGCCCTCGTTGAGCTTGACCACGTGCGGCGGCGGCCCCAGCAGCGAGAGCAGGTCATCGGTGTCGTCGGGGTTGTCGCCGAACACGGTGGTCGGCAGGCCGATGCCCTGGGCGGCCAGCAGCTGGTGCGCGCGCAGCTTGTCGCGCGAGCGCAGGATCGCGTCGGAGGGGTTGGGGGTCCAGCTGCCCATCAGCTCGAACTGGCGCAGCACCGCGGTGGCGTAACGGGTCACCGAGGTACCGATGCGCGGGATCACCGCCTGGTAGCCGGCCACCGGCTTGCCCTTGTAGCGCATGGCGAAACCGCCCGGCGCGATGCGCATGTAGCAGCGCAGCGGATCCAGCACGCGCACCGTGTGCCCGCGGCTGCGCGCGGCCTCGACCAGGCGCCGGGTCGAATACAGCGAACCGTTGCGGGAAAGGATCGCCAGCGTCATCAGGTGGGGGACCGGTTGGGTGGCGCCGGGAACGCAAAACGCCGCGGCACTGCGCGGCGTTCTGCGGGATCTGGAGCGGGTGATGGGAATCGAACCCACGCCATCAGCTTGGGAAGCTGAGGTTCTACCATTGAACTACACCCGCATGGGCCGAAGTCTATGCGGCCACGGTGCACCGGCGCAACGGCCGGTGCACGCGCGGGCGCTCGATCAGAAGCTGCCGGCCAGGCCCAGGAACACGCCGGCATCGCTGCCGCCGGAGTGGCCGGTGGTGCCGCGCGCGCCCAGGTCCGCCTCCAGCCCGAACAGCTGGAACTTCGCCCCCAGGGCCACGGTGCCGTAGGCGTCGTCGAAGGCCACGCCCGGCACCGCGTATTCCAGGCCGGGCAGGGTCTGCAGGCGGGCGGTGGCCTGCGCCGGCGCGTCCTCGAACTCCTTGTCCCAGGTCGCGCGCAGGTAGGGAGTCACGCCTTCTATCCGGTAGCTGAACTGCCAGCCGAGGCTGCCGACCATCGACTCGCGCGACTGGTCCGGCAGCAGCATCGCGGTCGAGGACGGATTGCCCTCGCGCCAGCCGTCCAGTTCCACGTCCTGCCACAGCAGCCCGGCGACCGGGCCGTGGCGCAAGGCACCCTCGCCGAACAGGTAGCCGGTGGACAGGCCCAGCGCGGTGGTCTGGCCGTCGGTCGAGGCCGAATGGCGGCGCAGCGCCGGGCCGATGGCCACGTCGCGGTCCACGTCCACGTCCAGGCGGGTGTAGCTGGCCTGGCCGTTCACCCAGGCGCGCTCGCCATACCAGCCAAGGAAGCCGCCGAGGGTGGTGCCGGACTGGGTGAAGCCGCCGCGGCCGCCGCCGAAGTCGGCATCCATGCGCGAATGCCCGGCGAAGGCGCCGGCGACCATGCCGTTGCCGGTGGACCAGTCCACGCCGAACAGCGCCGCCGGCGCCACGCCGTCATAAAGGTCGCCGCTGTCGTAGCGCTGGTGGTCGGCGCGCAGGCCGCCCCACCAGCGC
>JAEWAG010000182.1 GCA_023391775.1 Pseudomonadota bacterium
CCCCCCCCCCCCCACGCTCAGCACCATGCCGATGGCACGGGGATAACGCATCGATCAGCGCGCGCTGTAGACGATTTCGACGCGACGGTTCTGCGCCCAGCAGCCTTCGCTGGAATCGGTGCAGACCGGACGCTCTTCGCCGAAGCTGACCACTTCCAGCTGGCTGGCCGAACCACCGGCGGCCTGCAGCGCGGAGTTGACCGCGTTGCCACGACGCTCGCCCAGGGCCTGGTTGTAGGCGCGGCTGCCGCGCTCGTCGGCGTTGCCCTGCAGGGTGATGCGGGCCGACGGACGGTCACGCAGGTACTTGGCGTGGCAGTTGACGATGGCCTGGAACTCCGGCTTCAGCGACTCCTGGTCGAAGTCGAAGTACACGACGCGCTGGCGCAGGCAGGCATCGGTGTCCAGGTCTTCCGGACCATAGCGGCCGTCACTGGCGACCGGCGCGGTCGGGGTGGCCGGAGCGGTCGGTTCCGGGGCGGGCTGCTCCTTGACCGTCTTGGAGCAGCCGGCGAGGACAGCGACGGACAGCATGGAAACCAGCAGGACGCGGGTGGAGCTGTTCATGATCATTTCCTTGTGATGCACAGTGGTGGTGGTTGCGATAGGCGTGCAACGGGCGAATCTTACAACCGATTTTTAACGCGCGCTGCGGTAGGGCGACCAGGCGGGTTCGCGCACGTCGCCATCAGCCAGGACCAGGCGCTGGCGCACCCGGCCGTCGGCCGAAACTGCATACAGGACTCCCCGGCCGCCCTCGCGGGTGGCGTAGAGCAGCATGCTGGCATTGGGGGCGAAACTGGGGGATTCGTCCAGCGAACCGGTGGAGATCGTGCTCCAGCGCGGGGAGCCCAGGCTGGTGTCCATCATCGCGATCCGGTAGGTGTTGCCCGAGCCCTGGGCCATCGCGATCTTCTTGCCGTCGTAGGAGACGCTCGCCGTCGCGTTGTAGTTGCCCTGGAAGGTCACGCGGGTGGCGCTGCCGCCGGAGGACGGGACCTGGTAGATCTGCGGGCGGCCGCCGCGGTCGGAGGTGAAGTAGATGGTCGAGCCGTCCGCGCTCCAGGTCGGCTCGGTATCGATGCCGAAGTGGTTGGTCAGCTGGGTCAGCTGCTTGCTGCCCAGGTCCATCACGTAGATCTCGGGGTTGCCGCTGCGCGACAGCGACAACGCCAGGCGGCGGCCGTCAGGCGAGAACGACGGCGCGCTGTTGATGCCGCGGAAGCTGGAAACCAGTTCGCGCGCACCGGTGGCGATGTCCTGGATATAGATGGAGGAATTGCCGCGCTCGAAGCTGACGTAGGCCAGCTTGCGGCCGTCCGGGCTCCACGCCGGCGACAGCAGCGGCTCGGCCGAGCGCACCACCGTCTGCGGGTTCCAGCCGTCGGAGTCGGCCACCACCAGCGCGTAACGCATCGAGTTGCCGGTGCCGTTGGCGGTGACGTAGGCGATGCGGGTCCAGAAGGCACCGCGCACGCCGAGGATCTTCTCGTAGATCGCGTCGGCGATCTGGTGGGCCACGTCGCGCATCGCGCTGCCGCGGGCGGTCATGGCCAGGCCCAGGATGCGCTCGGCGCGGGCCACGTCGAACAGTTCGTACTCGACCCGGTAGCCGCCCTCGCCGGCGTCCAGCACGCGGCCGACCACCAGGTAGTCCTGGCGCAGCTGGCGCCAGGTCGGGTACTGCACCTCGCCGCCGCGGGTCGGGCGCTCGACCATCTGCGCCTCGGGCAGCGGGCGGAACTGGCCGGAGCGGGCCAGGTCGTCCCGCACCACCTTGGCGATATCGGTCTCCGGTGCGGTACCGCTGCCCTGGTACGGCATGGGCACCACCGCAATCGGCAGAGCGGAGGCATTGCCACCGATGATGTCGATCTCCAGCCCCTGCTGTTGTGCAGCAGCCAGGCCGGGGACCAGCAGGCAGACGAACAGGAAGAACCAGCGCAACGAAGGTTTCATGTGCAGGGGCTTGGGGGCTGCGGGAGGTGACATGGATACCAGCCGGGGCGTGAACATATTCGCAATCATGAACGAAATCCGTGTGAATGCTTCGCGCCCGCTCCGGGCGGCTCAACCCGGTACCGGGTAGAAGGTTCCGATGGCGCCGGATGCCGTGCCGCTGACCGTCCGGGACCGCGAGGAGTTCCCACCCCGACCCGGGCAGCTCAGCGGTCGCTCGCCTCGAAGTTGAGGATCAGGGTGCGCTGGAAGACCGATTCGAAGCCGCGGTACGGCAGCGGCTGGGCGCGCAGCACGGCGGCTTCCAGCGAGCGACGCCCGGCCTCGTCGTAGGGACAACCCGGTTCGACGGCCACGTCGATCACCTCGCCGCCCGGCAGCTGGCGGATGCGCACCCGGCAGCGCTGGCCCAGTGGCACGGTGTCCGGCCGGATCCACTGGTTGACCACAGCCTGCTGGATCGCCGCCGCGTACTTGGCGGTGAGGTCTTCGCTGGTGCCGCCCTGGCCGGGCGAGCCCTGGCTGGGCTGGGCGGGTGCGGACTGGCGCTGCTGCGCCTGCTGCAGCTGGCGCAGGCGCTGCTCGGCCAGTTCGGCCTGGCGCGCGGCCTGTTCGCGCTGGCGACGCAGCTCGGCCAGCTTCTTCTGGCGCTCGGCCTCCTCGGCCTGGGCGGCCAGCCGGCGCTGGTTCTCCGCCTCCTTCTGGCGCTGCTGCTCGGTCAGGTTGATCTGCTCCTGGCGCCGGCGCTCCTCCTGCTCCTTCTCCGCCTGCTCCCTGGCGATGGCGTCGCGGCGCGCCTCGTCCTGGTCGACGGTGTCCGGCTGCGGAATGAAGTCCTGGGCCTTCTGCTGCGGCGCCACTGGCGCATCCTGCGGCCGCGGCTCGGGCAGCGGCTGCGGCGGCGGCACGGTTTCCTCCGGGGCGGTCTCCACGACCGGCTCCGGCAGCGGCTCGGGCTTGGGCGCCTCCTCGGCGCGACGCTGGGCGGCGGCCACGTCGGCGGCGCTCATCACCAGCGAGGCTTCGATCGCCGGGGAACCAGCCGCCGGCTCCACTTGGCGCTGCGGGGACCACCACCATGCCAGCCAGAACAGGACCGCCACGGCCACGTGCAGGCCGAGTGCCAGCAGGAGCGGGCGGGTCAGCCCATCCTGGCGCTCGCCGGGGCGCGGGTGGAAGGCGTCAGCGTGCATAGGCCCCTGCTCCACGCGCGGGCATGCTGCACCCGGGCGCCAGGGCGCCGCCGGCGCGCGTGGCACCCGCGCAGCCGCGGCCCGGCTCGAT
>JAEWAG010000207.1 GCA_023391775.1 Pseudomonadota bacterium
GGCATCGCCCTGGGCCATCACCAGCTTGCGGTTGATCACGCGGCTGATGTCGATCTCGTAGGTGACCTTCGTCGCGGTGGGCAGCACCTGGCCGAAGAACTTCACCTCGCCGCAGCCCAGGGCGCGGCCGCGGCCGGGCGCGCCCAGCCAGGTGAGGTAGAAGCCAACCAGCTGCCACATGGCGTCCAGGCCCAGGCAGCCGGGCATCACCGGATCACCGATGAAGTGGCACTGGAAGAACCACAGGTCCGGGTGGATGTCGAGTTCGGCGCGGATGAAGCCCTTGCCGTACTTGCCGCCGTCATCGTTGATCTCGACGATGCGGTCGAACATCAGCATCGGGTCGGCGGGGAGGCGGGCGTCGCCGGAGGCGAAGAGTTCACCGCGGCCGCTGGCTTCCAGCTGCTCGCGGGTGAACGAAGAAGCGCGGTTCATGCAGGATCCGGTGAAGAAAGCACCTAAGCGTGCCTCAGGCTTGCGTTTCAATCAAATGTTTTACCCCGGGCGCGCCGGACGGGGCGAACGCCCGCGAACCTACCGGGGGCCACGGCACGGCCGCGTGAGGGCCGGTCTCACAGGCTGCGCGGCGGCGCGCGACAATGGCGGGGCAATGCACCCGCCGGGCCCTCCACCGCAGCGCAAGATCATCCATGTGGACATGGACGCGTTCTATGCGTCGGTGGAGCAGCGGGACAATCCGTCCCTGCGTGGCCGCCCGGTGGTGGTGGCCTGGCGCGGGGCGCGCTCGGTGGTATGCGCCGCGTCCTACGAGGCCCGCAAGTTCGGGGTGCGCTCGGCGATGCCGGCACTGCGCGCGGAGCGGCTGTGCCCGGACGCGGTGTTCGTGCCCCCGGACTTCACCCGCTACAAGGCCGTCTCGCGCGAGGTCCGGCAGATCATGCTCGAGCACACCGACCTGGTGGAGCCGCTGTCGCTGGACGAGGCCTACCTGGACGTGACCACGCCCAAGACCGGCCTGCCCAGCGCCACCGCGGTGGCCGAGGCCATCCGCGCGCGGATCCGCGCCGATACCGGCCTGACCGCGTCGGCCGGCGTGGCGCCCAACAAGTTCCTGGCCAAGATCGCTTCGGACTGGAACAAGCCCGACGGCCTGTTCATCGTCCGCCCGCACCAGGTGGAGCGTTTCCTCACCCCGCTGCCGGTGGGCAAGATCCCGGGGGTCGGCAAGGTCATGCAGGGCAAGCTGGCGGAGCTGGGCATCGCCACCGTCGGCGACCTGCGCAACCGGCCGCTGGAGGAACTGCAGCGGCGTTTCGGCAGCTTCGGCGCGGCCCTGTACCGGCGCGCCCGCGGGATCGACGAGCGCCCGGTGGAGCCGGAGCAGCCGGTGCGTTCGGTGTCCTCCGAGGACACCTTCGCCGAGGACCTGCCGCTGGAGGCGCTGGCCGAGCCGATCCGGCGGCTGGCGGAGAAGACCTGGACCGCCTCGCGCCGGGCCGGGCGCGACGGGCACACCGTCGTGCTCAAGCTCAAGACCGCGCAGTTCCGCATCCTCACCCGCAGCCTCACCCTGGAGCGCCCGCCGGCCTCGGCAACGGAACTGGCTGACCTGGCCTGCGCCCTGCGCGAGCGGGTGGCGCTGCCGCCGCAGACCCGCTACCGCCTGGTCGGGGTGGGGCTGTCGGGCTTCCGCGAGGCGGCCGAGGCAATGCCGCAGGGCGACCTGTTCGACGCGGTCACTGGCCGCTAGCGGGCAGCCGCGTACCGCGGGCCGGCTACCATGCCGGCTCCATGCCGTCTGGCAGGCGGGCGGGCGCGGCGGCCGCCGTTCCCGCCGCGTCCTGCGCACAACCGGAGTCACCATGTCCCTGTCGTTGTCCCGTCCTTCCTCCCTGCTTGCCCTGGCCGTGCTGCTGGCACCCGGCCTGGCGGTGCTGCCGTCGGCCGCCGCCACCCCCAGCGCCCCCGCCGTGCAGGAGCCGCCCGCAACGCAAGCCCTGCGCGAGCTCTATACCCGCGAGTGGCAATGGCGCCAGCAGGAGGAGGGCCTGGAGTACATCGACGGGCGTTGGCAGCCGGGCAGCCGGATGCCGGCGATCACTCCGCAGGACTGGCAGCGGCGCGCCGCGCGCTGGCAGGAGGTGCTGCGTCAGCTGGACGCGATCCCGCTGCAGGCGCTGCCGGCCGAGGAGCGGATCAATGCCGAGGTGTTCCGGGCGATGGTCCAGGCCGATTACAACAGCGCACACTGGCGCACCTGGGAGGCGCCGTTCAACAGCGACAGCTTCTTCTGGGGCTACGTGGTGCCGTGGGCGCCGTACCGCAGCGAGGCCGAGTGGCGGCGCTTCATCGACCGCCTGCGCGACCTGCCGCGCTACTTCGCCGACCAGCGCAGCAACATGGAGGCCGGGCTGGCCCGCGGCTGGAGCGTGCCGAGGGCGACCCTGGACGGGCGCGACCGCACCATCGAGCCGTACACCCGCACCGGTGCCGGCAACCCGGCGCTGGACGTGTTCGACGCCATCCCGGCCTCGATCCCCGAGAATGTGCGCCAGGCGCTGCGTGCCGAAGGCCGCAAGGTGGTGCTGGAGCAGGTGGTCCCGGCCTATGCCGGGCTGCTGGACTACTTCCGCAACGACTACCTGCCGCGCACCCGCACCAGCGTCTCGGTGCGCGACCTGCCCGAGGGCGAGGCTTTCTACCGCAGCCAGATCCAGGAATACGTGACCCTGGACATGACCGCGGAGCAGATCCACAAGCTCGGCCTGGCCGAGGTGGAGCGGATCTCGGCGGAAATGCGCCAGGTGATGGCGAAGGCCGGCTTCCAGGGCAGCTTCGAGGAGTTCCTGCAGTTCCTGCGCACCGATCCGCAGTTCTACGCCAAGAGCCCACGCGAGCTGATCACCACCGCCTCGTACATCGCCAAGCGCATCGACGGCGAGCTCAACCACGTCATGGGTACGCTGCCGCGCTACCGCTTCACCATCCGGCCGGTGCCGGACGACATCGCGCCCAACTACACCTCCGGCCGCGGCGGCCTGGAGTCGTGCCTGTTCAACACCTGGGACCTGCCGTCGCGGCCGCTGTACAACCTGCCGGCCCTGGTGCTGCACGAATGCGCGCCCGGCCACAGCCTGCAGGCCGCGCTGGCGCTGGAGGCGCCGCAGCGGCCGGACTTCCGCCAGCAGGTGTACTTCTCCGGCTACGGCGAAGGCTGGGGCCTGTACACCGAGTGGCTGGGCACGCAGATGGGCATCTACGAGACGCCCTACGAGGAATTCGGCCGCCTGACCTTCGAGATGTGGCGCGCCGCGCGGCTGGTGATCGACACCGGCCTGCACGAGTACGGCTGGAGCCGGCAGCAGGCGATCGACTACCTCGCCAGCCACACTGCGCTGGCCCACCACGACATCGTCAACGAGGTGGACCGCTACATCTCCTGGCCGGGCCAGGCGCTGTCCTACTACATCGGTTACCGCACCCTGCTGGACCTGCGCCGCGAGGCCGAGCGCGAACTGGGTCCGGCCTTCGACCAGAAGGCCTTCCATGACCGCGTGCTGGGCCTAGGTGCGGTGCCCCTGGGCACGCTGGAGCGGGAGATCCGCGGCTTCATCGCCGAGGGCGGACGCAGGCCGGAAACGGCCACGCCCGGCGGCTGAGGCCAGGCGCGGTGCCGGCGGCGGCCAAGGCCC
>JAEWAG010000045.1 GCA_023391775.1 Pseudomonadota bacterium
TCTGACGGGTCCGGTCGATGATCAGGGTCATGGCGCGGCCGCCGCTGCCCCCTCGTCGTCGCCCCCTCCGGCGTTGGCGTGGATGTAGACGGCCAGGGCCTTGATCACGGCTGGTGAGAAGCGGGTCTCCCAGCTCGGCATGACCCCGTTGCGGCCGTTGTGGATCTGGCCCGAGATCGACGCGCGGTCGGAGCCGTACAGCCACTCCCGGTCCCTCAGGTTCGGCGCGCCCTGCAGCTGGTCGCCCTCGCCATTCGGCCCGTGGCAGGCGGCGCAGTTGTCGGCGTAGAGCTGGCTCGCCCGTCCCGCCGCGGCCGCGTCGGCCTCGCGACCCGACAGCGAGACGACGTATTCGGTCAGGTCGGAAATCTGGCCGGGGTCCAGCATGCGGTCGCGACCAAAGGCGGGCATCATCGAGAGGCGCGTCTCCTCGTGGCCGGCGCGGACGCCGACGCGGATGGTGTGCTCGATGTCCTGCAGGGTGCCGCCCCACAGCCAGACGTCGTCGCGCAGGTTCGGATATCCCCTGGCGCCGGCCCCGCCGACGCCGTGGCAGCTGGCGCAGTTGTCGCCGAACACCGACTGGCCGACCGCCAGGGCGTGCGCCTGCAGGTCCGGGTCGCGTTCGATCTGCTCCAGCGAGGCGTTGAGCAATTGCACCTCGCGCTCGCCGCGCAGCGCCTGCAGTTCGCGCAGATCGGCGGCCACATCGGCGCGATCGGACTGGCCGAGCATGCCGCGGGTGTAGCCGCTGATCCCCGGCCAGGCCGGCATCAGCACCCAGTAGACGATGGAGAAGGCGATGGTGGCGTACCAGACCCACAGCCACCAGCGCGGCAGCGGGTTGTCCAGTTCGCGGATGCCGTCCCATTCGTGACCGGTCGTCTCGACGCCGGTGTGTTCATCGCGTTCGGGCTCAGACATCGTCGGCCTCGTCCTTCTCGTGGGGCAGTTGGGCGAGGCGGCGATAGGCCTCGCGGTGGCGCGGCAGCAGGGCCCAGACGACGCCCGCCACGAACATCACGCCGAAGTAGAGGGTCCCGCCCTGCTGGGCGAAGCGGGCCACGGTTTCGTAGTCGAGGCCGCTCATCGCAGGTTCTCCGGGCTCTCCGCCTCGTAGGTGCGGAAGTCGACCATGGTCCCCAGCACCTGCAGATAGGCCACCAGGGCGTCCATCTTGGTCAGACGCGAGGGGTCGCCGTCGAAGTCGCCCTGCACCACGTTGGGGCCGTAGCGCTGGCGCAGCTCCGAGGTCTCGCTGGCGAAGGGATCCACCTGGGCCCGCAGGTCGGCCTCGGCGTTCTCGATCTGCGCGGCCGTGTAGGGCACGCCCACCGCCAGCAGGGCGCGAAGGCGTTCACGCGTGGCGTGGGTGTCGAGATCCTGCTCGGCCAGGAACCGGTACGGCGGCATGTTGGACTCCGGCACCACGGCGCGCGGGTCCTTCAGGTGCTCGACGTGCCAGTCGTTGGAGTACTTGCCGCCCACCCGCGCCAGATCCGGCCCGGTGCGTTTGGAGCCCCACTGGAACGGGTGGTCGTACATGCTCTCGGCCGCCAGGCTGTAGTGGCCGTAGCGCTCGACCTCGTCGCGCAGCGGACGGATCATCTGCGAGTGGCAGCTGTAGCAGCCCTCGGAGACGTAGATGTCGCGCCCGGCCTGCTCCAGCGGGGTGTAGGGGCGAACGCCCTCCACCTCCTCGATGGTGCTCTCCACCCAGAACAGCGGGGCGATCTCGATCAGCCCCCCGATCGACACCGTGATGACGATGCCGATGACGAGCCACAGCGAATGGCGCTCGAACTTCTGATGTCGCTTCCACATGGTGCGCTTATTCCGCCGGCAGGAGTTGAGGTTCGATCGTCGAGGACGGGGCCGCCTTCGCGTCGGTCGCGGTCATGCGGATCGTCTTCCAGACGTTCCAGGCCATGATCGCCGCGCCGGTGAAGAACATCGCGCCGCCCAGCACCCGGATCACGTTCTGGATGTGCTTGGCCGAGACCGTTTCGATGAAGCTGTTGGCGAGGAAGCCGTCGGGCGTGTACTCGCGCCACATCAGGCCTTCCATGATCCCGGAGACCCACATCGAGCTGATGTAGAGCACGATGCCGGTGGTCGCGATCCAGAAGTGCCACTCGATGGCGGCCTTCGAATACATGGCCGGCTTCTTCCAGAGCCACGGCACCAGGCAGTAGATCGCCCCGAAGGTGATCAGGCCGTTCCAGCCGAGCGCGCCGGAGTGGACGTGGCCGACGGTCCAGTCGGTGTAGTGCGACAGGGCGTTGACCGTCCGGATGGACATCAGCGGCCCTTCGAAGGTGGCCATGCCGTAGAAGGCGATGGCGACCACCATCATGCGGATCACCGGGTCGGTGCGCAGCTTGTCCCACGCGCCCGACAGGGTCATCAGGCCGTTGATCATGCCGCCCCACGACGGCATCCACAGCATCACCGAGAAGGTCATGCCCAGGGTCTGCGCCCACTGCGGCAGCGCCGTGTAGTGCAGGTGGTGCGGCCCGGCCCAGATGTAGATGAAGATCAGCGACCAGAAGTGCACGATCGACAGCCGGTACGAATAGACCGGGCGCTCGGCGCGCTTGGGCACGAAGTAGTACTTGATGCCGAGGAAGCCGGTGGTCAGCCAGAAGCCGACGGCGTTGTGGCCGTACCACCACTGGGTCAGGGCGTCCTGCACCCCGGCGAAGGCCGAGTAGCTGCGCGCTTCCGTCAGCCCGACCGGAATGGCCAGGTTGTTGACGATGTGCAGGATGGCGATGGTGACGATGAAGGCCAGGTAGAACCAGTTGGCCACATAGATGTGCGGCTCCTTGCGCTTCCAGATCGTACCCAGGAAGACTAGGAGGTAGGCGACCCAGACCACGGTCAGCCACAGGTCCGTCAGCCACTCCGGCTCGGCGTATTCGCGCGACTGGGTGATGCCGGCCAGGTAGCCGACCGCGGCCAGCACGATGAACAGCTGGTAGCCCCAGAACACGAACCACGGCAGCACGCCGCCGAACAGCCGCGCCTTGCAGGTCCGCTGCACCACCCAGAAGGAGGTGGCGATCAGGGCGTTGCCGAGGAAGGCGAAGATCACCCCCGAGGTGTGCAGCGGCCGGATGCGCCCGAAATTGGTCCAGCCGTGCTCGGGGAAATACAGCTGGTTCGGCCACGCCAGCTGGGCCGCGGCGATGACGCCGACCAGCATGCCGACCAGTCCCCAGAACACCGTGGCGATCACCCCGGCGCGAATCACGGCGTCGGCGTACCGCGACGGATCGGAGCGGAACCGGTCGTTGCCGATCCCGATGGTCAGGGCGGCCAGCGACGCCACGCCGGCGGCCAGCAGGATATAGCCCTGCAGCCGGAAGGCGGGATCGTCGGACATGCCGGTTCCCAGGAGAGCCAGCAGGCTCAGAATGCCCACCGACAGGAACAGCCAGGAGACGTCTCCCGGCGTTCCCGCGGTCCTCGATTGTGTCGCCATGTTGCGGACGTCCCCACGCGAATTGGTGACGGCCTGCGTGCCCGTGATCGCGACTCTCGGCATTGCGCTAGCGCAAAGACAGGCTCCGGGATTTCAGGGTGAGGTGTCCGGTCCGCGTCCGTTGCGGCAGCGCCTGGCGGCGGACCGGCCCGTCGCGCGGCCGGTTTGATCTTGCGCAAGGCAGGACGTCTCCGGCGCCCCAGACTTCCGGGCAGGAAGGAGCGCCGCCATGTCCACCGGCCTGCCCGTCTTCGACACCACCGTCCAGGAATCCAACGCCTGGCTCAAATCCATCGAGGCGGGCCTGCCGCCCTGCGACCGCCAGCAGGCC
>JAEWAG010000321.1 GCA_023391775.1 Pseudomonadota bacterium
AGCTGGGAGTGGGCATGGAATCGTTCGGCATCATCCGCCGCCGCGGGCACCTGCTCTCGCCTGCGGCGCAGCGGGTGCTGGAGGCGTTGCGGACGGCCGCCGGCGCCTTGTACCCGCGCCAGCGCGGCCCCGCCGCCTGAGTGCGATGCCGGCGCGCGCCGGCCGGAGCGGCAACCCGGGCCGCGGTATCCGACCAGGTCGCAACCAGTGCTTGACCGCCGTCACGTGGTAGCGTTAACGTCATGTTCACGTACTTCCGCAGGAACGCGGGGGACGTCCGGGCGCACCGCCCGGCAAAACAGAAAACACAGGTATCTCTGGGAGGGGATCTGGATGTCGAACCATATGAACCGTGCCGCCAACCGCGGCGCGAAGACGCGCGTGCACCCGCAGCCCTGCGCGCTGGCCCTGGGCGTGGCCCTGGTCCTGGCCGCCACTGGCGTCAATGCCCAGGACAGCGCTCCGGCGCAGGATCCGGCCGTCGAGCTGGAGACCGTCCAGGTCACCGGCCTGCGTGGCAGCCTGATGCGTGCCCAGGACCTCAAGCAGGAAGCCGAGCAGATCATCGACTCGGTGACCGCGCAGGACATCGGCGCCATGCCGGACCGCAGCGTGACCGAGACCCTCAAGCGCGTCTCCGGCGTCACCGTGACCGGTTTCGCGGCGCGTGACGATACCGACCACTTCTCCGCCGAAGGCAGCGGCGTGATGATCCGCGGCCTGACCTTCGTGCGCGGCGAGCTCAACGGCCGCGACGTGTTCAGCGCCAACGGCGGCCGTGGCCTGAGCTTCGAGGAAGTGCCGGCCGAGTTGATGGCCGGCGTGGACATCTACAAGAACCCTTCGGCCGAGATCATCGAGGGCGGCCTGGGCGGCACGGTCAACCTGCGCACCCGCAAGCCGTTCGACGAGCCGGGCCGCAAGATCGCCGGCAGCCTGGACTACAACTACGGCGACAAGGCCAAGGACGCGCGTCCGTCGGCCTCGTTCCTGTTCTCCGACCGCTGGCAGACCGGCGTGGGCGAGATGGGCTTCCTGGCCAACATCTCCTATTCGGAGCTGGCCACCCAGTCCGACGGCATCCAGATCCAGCCGTACTCGCGTCGCGGCCGCACCCCGGCCGAGCAGCCCGAAGGCCTGCCCAACGGCGAGGGCTGGGTGTACGACTGGGAGCAGGAGGCATGGGTGTCCTCGGACAGCCAGCGCGACCTGCTCCTGGACGGCACCGATTTCGACCACGTGTTCGTGCCTGGCGGCGTGAACTGGCGCCGCACCGATTTCGAGCGCAAGCGCCAGGGCGGTGCCTTCGCGTTCCAGTGGCGTCCGAACGAGGACACCGAGATCGTCACCCAGGTGATCACCTCCAAGTACGACATGACCTGGCGCGAGCATTTCATGGAGTACACCGGCGCCGGTGAGGCCAACAACACCGACAACTGGACCGGCGACCCGGACTACTACGGCAACGCCTACGACGGTGGCGACGGCCTGGCCGACCGCACCAACAAGATCATTCCGATGCCGGGCACGCAGTTCATGTACGACTCGCGTGGCCGCTTCCTGAAGGGCGCGATCCGCCTGGGCGGCTGGCGCGGGCAGCCGGGCGACGCGACCCCGTCGATGTACCAGGGCCCGGGCATCCAGTTCGCGGTGGGCAACCGCTACAACGTCCAGACCTCGCAGACCACCGATTTCTCGACCAGCTTCCGCACCTACATGACCGACAAGCTGGTCATGCGCGGCGACCTGCAGTACGTCAAGGCCGAGAGCGACCAGGTGGACTTCTCGGTCCACACCTCGACCCTGCTGGAAGGCATCAACCTCGACCTCACCGGCAAGTACCCGTCGGTGACCCTGGACGACCCGGCTGCGGCGCTGCAGCAGGAGAACTACTTCTGGCGTTCGGCCATGGACCACCTGGCCGACAACGAAGGCCGCGAGCGTGCCGCGCGCCTGGACTTCGAGTACAGCTTCGACAGCGACTGGTGGCGCATGGCCCGCTTCGGCGTCCGCCTGGCCGACCGCAGCTACACCAGCTTCTACACGACCTACAACTGGGGCGTGATCAGCGACGACTGGAACAAGATCGAGAACCCGGACCCGACCCGTCCGCCGGTGGCGTGGGTCGACCAGTACTACGGCAACCAGTCGCAGCTGTACTCGATGAAGGACTTCTTCCGCGGCAAGGCCAACGTGCCGACCCAGTTCTGGGCCGCCAACGACGCCTTCGTCAACATCGGCCAGGTCGCCGACACGCTCGCCACGATCCCCGGCGCGCAGTGGCGCCCGATCGCCTACTCACCCGACGCGATCAACAAGCAGGACGAGCGCACCCAGGCCGCGTACGGCATGATGTACTTCGAGAACTACGACGCCCTGGGCCGCCCGGTGGACGGCAACTTCGGCGTGCGCGTGGTCAAGACCAGCGTCAAGAGCATCGGCGGTGGCCTGATGCCGGACATGACCACGGCCTACCTGGAAACCGTCGACCCGGCGGTGCGCGAGGCGTTCTACGGCCAGTCGTTCGAGAGCCAGTCCAACAGCTCCTACACCGACGTGCTGCCCAGCCTGAACGTCCGCGTGCGCTTCGACCACGGCCTGCAGTGGCGTTTCGCGGCCTCCAAGGCGATCGCCCGTCCCGAGTTCCGCCTGATGCAGAACTGGATCACGCTCAGCGCCAACGCGGCCGGCTGCTCGCAGGCGATCACCGACGGCCTGCGCGACGAGACCGACCTGTGCAGCTTCGATGACCTGAGCTACAGCGGCAGCGGCGGCAACCCCGAGCTGAAGCCGATGCGTGCCAACCAGTTCGACACCGCGCTGGAGTGGTACTTCGGTCCGGCCAACAGCGCGTACATCACGCTGTTCACAAAGGACGTGAAGGACTACTTCGCCACGTCGGTCGCTACCGAGGTGATCGACGGCCGCAACTACGTCATGAGCCGCACCCGCAACCTCGACGAGGGCAAGATCCGCGGCTTCGAAGTCGGCTACTCGCAGTTCTTCGACTTCCTGCCGGGCTTTGGCATCCAGGCCAACTACACCTTCGTCGACAGCAAGGGCGGCACCAACGCCGACGTGAGCCCGCCGGACGGCACCCCGGCCGAAGTCCCGGTCGACCTGCCGCTGGAAGGCCTGTCCCGTCGCAGCTACAACGTGATGGGCATCTTCGAGCGTGGTCCGGTGTCGGTGCGCCTGGCCTACAACTGGCGTTCGCAGTACCTGCTGACCTCCAGCGACGTGATGCCGGCGATGCGCCAGCCGGTGTGGAACGACGACTACGGCCAGCTGGACGGGTCGATCTTCTACAACATCAACTCGAACATCCAGGTCGGCCTGCAGGCCAACAACCTGACCAACAGCGTGACCAAGCTGCTGATGGGTCCGCGTGGCTATCGCCGCGACGGCTTCATCGACGACACGCTGTACAACCGCGCCTGGTTCGAGAACGACCGTCGCTACTCGCTGGTGCTGCGCGCCAACTGGTAAGCGTCGTCCGCCGGCAACGGCGGAAGCGGTAACACGCACGGCCCGCGGGGGTGACTCCGCGGGCCGTGTCTTTGTGCGTAGCTATTCCGATGGAACATAGCTTGTTTGGAATAATTCATTGGTAGGGAATGGCGCGCGGCGCGATGCTCGGTTCCAGGGTTGCTGGCATCGAGGGCCCGGCCATCCGCGCTGATCCCGGCGCGCTGGTCCACAACCCGACGGACGGAGCCCCGTCCACGCTTGCAGTACACGTGTCCTGGGAGGGAACGCATGTCCAAGCACCATCGCCGTGGTCCGGGTCGCCGGACAGCCGCGCATCCCGGCCTTGCCCGCCGTCACCGCCTGCTCGCCCTCTGCGTGGCGGCATCGCTGTCGGCCACCGTCCATGCCCAGCAGGCCACCGAGGCCGCCACCGAACTGGACGCGGTCCAGGTCAGCGGCATCCGGGGTTCGGTCTACCGCGCCCAGGACATCAAGCGCGACGCGGAGACCTTCGTCGACTCGGTCACCGCGCTGGATATCGGCGCGCTGCCCGACCGCAGCGTGACCGAGACCCTGTCGCGCATCCCGGGCGTGACCATCGACCACTTCCTGTCCGTCGGCGACCCCGAGCACTTCTCCGCCGAGGGCGGCGGGGTCGCGGTACGCGGCCTGACCCAGGTGCGTTCCGAACTCAACGGCCGCGACAGCTTCTCCGCTTCCGGCGGGCGCAGCCTCAGCTTCCAGGACGTGCCGTCGGAGCTGATGGGCGGCGTGGACGTGTACAAGAACCAGACCGCCTCGATGATCGAGGGCGGCCTTGGCGGCACCGTCGACCTGCGGACCCGGCTGCCGTTCGACCAGGAAGGGCAGAAGATCAGCGCGTCCTACAGCGTGAACTACGGCGACTTCGTCGAGGAGTACAAGCCGTCCGGCTCGCTGCTGTACAGCAACCGCTGGAACACCGGCGCCGGCGAGTTCGGCCTGCTGGTCGACGTCGCCCGCTCCGAGCTGGCCACGCGTACCGATGGACTGTTCGTGCGGCCGTTCTTCCGCAACGCCAACAACGACCTGGACGGGGACGGCAGCAACGAACAGCTGTGGCTGCCACGCGGCGCCGACTGGCGCACGCTGGAGTACGAGCGCCAGCGCGACGGCGCCTACGTGGCCCTGCAGTGGCACCCGACCGGCGATGTCGAGGTCACCGCCACCGCGTTCCAGAGCAGGTACGACGAGCTCTGGTACGAGGACGCGATCTTCGTCTCCAACGATCCGCTGCAGGTGGCGCTGGACCCCGCACAGCCCTATGAGCTGGACGGGGACGTGTTCCGCTCCGGACGCCTGGTCCAGGCTGGCGGCGTGCCGATGGGCACCGACATCCGCGCCTCGCAGCGCAAGTCGCGCACCACCGACGTCTCGCTGGAGCTGGAGTGGCAGCTCGGCGACCGGACCGTGTTCTCGACCGACTTCCAGGCCATCAGGGCCAGCACCCGCGCGCTGGACTCGACCGTCGCCCTGGGCGTCAACGTGCCCTATATCGACATCACCCTCGAGGGCGTGCCGCGGATCGGCATCGATAGCGCGTTCACCCGCGACCCGGCGAACTACTACTGGGGGTTCACCATGGAGAACCTGGTGGACAACGTCGCCGACGAGCTGGCCTGGCGCGCCGACATCGACCACGCCTTCGAGGACGGCGGCTTCCTCAAGGGTATCCGGGCCGGCGTGCGCACCACCCAGCGCAAGGCGACCAACATCGACACCGGATACAACTGGCAGCCGGTGTTCCAGACCTGGATGGCGGGATGGGCGCTGCCGGAGCAGATGCCGGGGCTGGACCTGGACGGCACGGTCAACTCCAGCCTGGTGAACCTGCAGACCTTCGACAACTTCTACCGCGGTGGTGCCGCCGTCCCCGGCGCCTTCTACGCACCGGTGCTGGGCACCGCGCTGGGCTACCCGGCCAGCTACAAGGACATCCATGGCGCGGCCGCCCCGTACTACTGGTGCTGCTACGGCGGGTTCGAGGAACGCCAGGTCGGTGGCGAGTACACCAACCGGCAGAAGGAGGACACCCAGGCGGCCTACTTCATGCTCAACTTCGGCGTCGACAGCGCACTGCTGGACGGCAATGTCGGCGTGCGCGTGGTGCGCACGGAGAATACCGCCAACGGCTTCCTGGTCTATCCCGACGTGCCCTACGCACCGTACCTGGGCGCGGGCGAGGCGGAGCCGATCACCGCGAAGAACGCCTACACCGACGTGCTCCCCAGCTTCAACCTGCGCTGGGAGCCGGCGGACAACGTGATCCTGCGCTTCGCCGCGTCAAAGGCCATCGCCCGCCCGGACTTCGGTGACATGCAGGCCTACCAGGTGCTGTCGGTGTCCACCCGCGATGGCGTGACCGAGCCGGACGGCGGCACGCTTCCGATCGGCGACCTCGAGCTGAGCGGCAGCTCGTACGACAACCCGTACCTGGACCCTATGCGCGCGGACCAGTTCGACCTGTCGGCCGAGTGGTACTTCGATCCGGACCGGGGCGGCATGGCCTGGATCAACCTGTTCCACAAGGACGTCGAGGACTACTTCAGGCGCCAGACGCAGCTGGTGTCCTATCCGGGCGCGGATGGCAACCAGTACGACTACCTCATCACCCGCCCGGTCAATATCGGCACGGCACGCATCCAGGGTGCCGAGCTGGGCTGGAACCAGTTCTTCGATTTCCTGCCCGGCGCGCTGAGCGGGCTCGGCATGTCGGCCAACTACACCTACATCCGCAGCTCGACCGAGGTGCCGGCCAACTCGGACACCCAGCCGGTCGACACCGACGGTTCGGAATTCGGCGACCTGCCGGCCGACGGCCTGTCGAAGAACTCCTACAACGTCGCGCTGTTCTACGAGAAGGGCCCGTGGCAGGTGCGTTTCGCCTACAACTGGCGCAGCGAGTACCTGCTGTCGATCGGCCCGAACGGCTACAACGGCGAGGACGGGGGCATCCCGTGGAAGCTGCCGGTGTTCAGCGACGACTTCGGCCAGCTGGACGGGTCGATCTTCTACCGCATCAACGACCACATCCAGCTGGGCCTGGAGATGAACAACCTCAACAACGCCGAGCAGCGCACGATCATGAAACAGGTGGGCGCCGGTGACCGGGTGACCTCCTGGTACGTCAATGACCGCCGCTATGCGGCCACGATCCGGCTCAGCTTCTGAGCCGGCCGGTGGCGCGTTGGCCCTGCCGGAGGTGCGGCGCGGATGTGCACGAGGCAAGCCGGTGGCTGCCTGCACCGCAGGGCCCGGCTCCGGCCCGGGAAGCCGGGGCCGGGCGGGCGGGCGGCAGCTTCGATCCGCTCCGGCACGGCGCCATGGCCGTGCGTGCGGCCCTGGCTGCGGCGTCCGCCGGGTGCGGGTCGTCCCTGGCACGGCGTGCGGGGCGGTGCGCAGCCACGCGCGAGGAGCGCGGCCGGATCGGCAGCACCGGACACGACGCTTCGGCCTGATGTGCATGCAGGGAGGTGCGAATGCCCGTGGGCATGTATGGTTCAGCGGATGGCCGCAGGGGGTTGCGGATCGATGATCCGGGGCGCCGTTGCGGCCGCGAGCGCATGCCCGCGGGCAATGCGCGTATCCATGGCCGCGCCCGCCCGGTAACCGGCGGACGCAGCACCCTCCACGGAGATCGTGCCCAATGACATCCCGCATCACCCTTGCATCCCTGGCCTGGCTGGCGCTGGCGCCGGCGGCCATCGCCGCTCCCTCCGCGCAACTGGACATGCCACTGGTATTCGCCGACGGCATGGTCCTGCAGCGCGACCGCCCGCTGCCCGTGTGGGGCCAGGCGCGACCGGGGTGCACGGTGCAGGTGGCCCTTGCAGGCGGCAAGGCGCAGGCGGTGGCCGGAGCGGATGGCCGCTGGCGGGCGACCCTGCCGGCACAGGCGGCCGGTGGCCCCCACGTGCTGGAGGTCGACGCCTGCGGCCAGCGCCGCGAGATCGGCGACGTGCTGGTGGGCGAGGTGTGGCTGGCTTCGGGCCAGTCGAACATGGAATGGCCGGTGTCGCAGACGCTCCACGCGCAGGAGGACATCGCGGGCGCGGGCGATCCGCAGCTGCGGCATTTCAAGGTGCCCAGGTCCTGGGCCGAGGCCCCGCGCACGCAGCTGGAGGGCGGCCAGTGGCAGGCGGCCTCCAGCGCGACGGTGGCCGAGTTCTCCGCCGCCGGCTACGCCTTCGCGCGGGAGCTGCGCACGACCCTGGGCGTGCCGGGGGGCATCATCGACAGCACCTGGGGTGGCAGCTCGATCGAGACCTGGATGAGCGCGGACATGCTCGGCCTGGACGCGGCCGCGCTGGAGGCGAAGATGCGCGAGCAGCGCGCCGCCGAGGCCAGGATCGAGGAACAGGTGCGCGCGCGTGTCGCGGCCTGGGCGCCGGTGGACGCGGCGTCCGAGGCATACGCCGCGGTCGGGCTGGACACCGCCGACTGGGCGACGATCCAGGTGCCGGCGGCCTGGGAGGCCCAGGGCTACGCGGGCATGGACGGGGTGGCCTGGTACCGCACCACCTTCGAGCTCAGCGCGGCCGAGGCGGTGGCCGGCATCACCCTGGGCGTCGGCAGGATCGACGACACCGACACCACCTGGGTCAACGGACAGCAGGTCGGCGGCATGGCCAGCGCCCACAACAAGGCGCGTGTGTACCAGGTCCCTGCCTCGGCGCTGCGTGCGGGGCGCAACGTGCTGGCCGTGCGCGTGCAGGACGACGGCGGTGGCGGCGGCATCCAGGGCTCGCAGGAGGAGATCTTCGTGCAGGCCGCCGGCGCCGCGCCGCGGCCGCTGCAGGGCCCGTGGCAGTTCCGCACCGCGCAGGTCAGCGTGGCCATGCAGGATGGCAAGAACCAGCTCGACACGCTGCTGTACAACGCGATGCTGCATCCGCTGCAGCCCTACGCGCTGGCCGGTGTGATCTGGTACCAGGGCGAGACCAACGCCAGCGAGCACGGCGCGTTCCGCTACCGCGACCAGTTCCGCAGCCTGATCGAAGGCTGGCGTGCGCGCTTCTCGACGCCCGAGCTGCCGTTCCTGTGGGTCCAGCTGGCGCCGTTCCACTCCGGCGGCGACCGTCTCGATGCCGAGGGCCGGGTGCTGGAAAGCCCGTGGGCAACGCTGCGTGAGTCGCAGTCGGCGACGCTGGCGCTGCCGGCCACCGGACAGGCGGTGATCACCGACGTCGGCGACACCGACGACATCCACCCGCGTGACAAGCGCACCGTGGGCCAGCGCCTGGCGCGGATCGCGCTGCACGGGGTCTATGGCCGCGACGGGCTGGCCTGGACGGGCCCGGTGTACCGAAGTGCCGAGGTGCGCGGGCAGGAGCTGGTGCTCCACTTCGACCACGCCGATGGCGCGCTGGCGGCCCGCGGTGGTGGTGCCCTGGCCGGCTTCGAACTGGCCGGGGCCGATGGCCGCTTCCATCCCGCGCAGGCGAGGATCGAGGGCGACAGCGTGGTGCTCAAGGCCACCGGCGTCACCCGGCCGGCGCTGGCGCGCTACGGCTGGAGCGATGACCCGAAGGACGCGAACCTGGTCGGCCGCGATGGCCTGCCGGCCTCGCCGTTCCGCACGGGGCAATGGTGAAGAACAGGAAGGGGAGGGGTTGATGGCCTGGATGGGAATGGCGCGTCCGGCGCGCAGGGGAGCGGGACTGCTGCTGGCACTGCTGCTGGCAGGATGCGGCGGCGATGCGCAGCAGGAACCGGCCGCCGCTGATGCACCGGCCGGCAGGCCGGCGGATGCCGCACCTGCGGCGGCGGCGGAGGCGCCCATCCCGCAGGTGGTCACGCGCGAGGGACGCCACGCGCTGCTGGTCGACGGCAAGCCCTTCCTGATCCTCGGAGCGCAGGTCAACAACTCAAGCAACTGGCCGCAGGCACTGGAAGACGTGTGGCCGGCAATCGAGCTGGTCCGGCCCAATACGGTGATGGTGCCGGTGGCCTGGGAGCAGGTGGAGCCGACCGAGGGGGAGTTCGACTTCTCCTTCGTCGACACGCTCCTGGCCCAGGCGCGCGAGCGCAACGTGCGGCTGATCCTGCTGTGGTTCGCCACCTGGAAGAACAACGCCCCGCACTACGCGCCGTCGTGGGTGAAGCTGGACAACCAGCGCTTCCCGCGCGTGGTCACCGAGGACGGCCGCACCCTCAATTCGCTCTCGCCGCACGGCGCGGCCACCCTGGAGGCGGACCGCAAGGCCTTCGTCCAGCTGATGCGGCACCTGCGCCAGGCCGATCCGCAGCGCACGGTGATCATGGTCCAGCCGCAGAACGAGCCGGGCACCTACGGCGGCGTGCGCGACTTCTCCCCGCTGGCCCAGCAGGTGTTCGACGGGCCCGTGCCCAAGGCGCTGCTGGACAGGCGCGGCCTGCAGCCGGGCACCTGGCGGGAGGTGTTCGGTACCGATGCCGACGAGATCTTCCATGCCTCGCACATCGCCCGCTTCATCGACCAGGTGGCCGAGGCCGGCAAGGCCGAATATCCGCTGCCGATGCTGGTCAACGCCGCGCTGCGTGGCCCGTTCAATCCGGGCCAGCCCGGCCAGTACGCCAGCGGCGGGCCGACCGACAACGTGCTCGACGTGTACAAGGCCGCCGCGCCGCACATCGATCTGCTCGCGCCGGACATCTACATGCCCGAGTACCTGCACTACACGACGGTGCTGGAGCGCTACTCGCGTCCGGATAACCCGCTGTTCGTGGCCGAGACCGGAAACCGTGCCGAATACGCGCGTTACTTCTTCTCCGCGCTGGGGCAGCAGGCCATCGGCTGGGCACCGTTCGGCGTGGACTATTCGCACTATTCCAACTATCCGCTCGGCGCCAGGGTGGTCGACGCCGCGGCACTGGAGCCATTCGCGCTGAACTACCGGCTGGTGGCGCCGGCAGCGGAAGTGATCGCCCAGGCCAGCTTCGAGGGCAGGGTGCACGGCACCGCGGAGCAGCCCGGCGTGCCGGTGCAGAGCTTGCAGATCGATGAGCGCTGGAAGGCGGTCGTCACCTACGGCGTGCCGCAGTTCTGGTTCCAGGGCACGCCGCCGGGCAACCCGGAGCCGGTCGGCGCGGCCGTGGTGGTGCAGCTGGCGCCGGACGAGTTCCTGGTGACCGGCATCCATGCGCGGGTGAACCTGGTGGCCAACGACCCGGCCGTGGCGGAGCGCCAGATCTACGAGTACGTGGACGAGGGCACGTACGTGGACGGGCAGTGGCGGTTCCGCCGCCGCTGGAACGGCGACCAGACCGACTACGGGCTCAATTTCTCCGACGCCACCCAGCTGCTGCGGGTGAAGCTGGCGACCTACTGATTGCAAACGCCGGCGCCAGCACGGCGCCGCCAAGGGAGAGGGAAGACGATGAAGCACAAGCACAAGCACAAGCACAGGCCCGGCCACGCCCGGCATACCCTGCTGGCGATGTCGGTGATCGCGGCGCTGGCACCGCTGCAGCTGCTGGCACAGAGCGTCGAACGCCAGGCCGACGGGGTGATCGTGCGCCCGGCCGACGCGCAGGCCGCCGACGTGCGCCTGCAGCTGGTGTCCGACCGCATCGTCCGCGTCAGCGCGGACGTCGACGGCGATTTCCAGCGCAGCCCCAGCCTGATGCGCGCCGAAGCGCCGTCTGCGCCGCCGGCGTTCGAGGTGGAGCAGGACGGCAGCAAAGTACGCCTGAAGGCAGCGGGCATAGCCGCCGAAGTGGCGCTGGATGACGGCCAGGTCAGTTTCTTCGATGCCCAGGGCAAGCCGCTGCTGGCCGAGAGCGCGCGCCAGTTCGAGCCGGCCCGCTTCGATGGGCGCGACTATTACAGCGTGCGCCAGCGTTTCCAGGCGCCGGAGGACGAAGCCCTGTACGGCACCGGCCTGCACCAGCAGGGCTGGATGAACCTCAAGGGCCGTGATGTCGAGCTGCTCCAGCACAACATCGACAACGCGATTCCCTACCTGGTCTCGACCGCCAACTACGGCATCCTCTGGGACAACAACTCGATCACCCGCTACGGTGACCCGCAGGGCCTGCGTCCGCTGCAGGAATCGCTGGTGGTGTACGACGCGCAGGGCCGGCCGGGCGGCTTCACCGCCACCTACTCGGTCGACGGCAAGCGCAAGGTCCAGCGCCGCGAGGCCGAGATCAACTACCAGTACATCAAGGACCTGCCCGCCTTCCCGGAGGAGGCCAGGAACAAGGCGCCGGGTGGCCGCACCCAGGTCACCTGGGAAGGCGCGATCGAGGCCAGGACCGGCGGCCGGCACACGTTCTCCATGTACAACAGCGAGTACGCGAAGGTGTACGTGGACGGCAAGCTGGTGATCGACCGCTGGCGCCAGAACTGGAACCCGTGGCACCACGAGTTCGAGCTGGAGCTGGAGCCGGGCCGCCGCTACGAGGTGAAGGTCGAGTGGGACACGATCGACCCGGCGTACATCGCCCTGCTGCATCGTGATCCCTTGCCCCCGGACGAGGCGACCGACCTGTCGATCTGGTCCGAAGCCGGGCAGATGATCGACTACTACGTGGTCGCCGGCGGCAGCACCGACGACCTGATCGCGGGCTACCGCTGGCTGACCGGAAAGTCGGTGATCCTGCCGAAGTGGTCGTACGGGTTCTGGCAGAGCCGCGAGCGCTACAAGACCCAGGCCGAGCTGACCGGCGCGCTGGACGAGTACCGCCGCCGCGGCCTGCCGATCGACGCGATCGTGCTGGACTGGTCGTACTGGCCGGAGGACGCCTGGGGCTCGCACGACTTCGACCCGGT
>JAEWAG010000105.1 GCA_023391775.1 Pseudomonadota bacterium
GTACTGGCCCTGCCGGTGCCGAACCAGCCGCTGCCGCCGTCCGAGCTGCCGCGCCCGTCGCTGGCCACCGCCGCGCGTCCGTCACTGGCCGGCACCGGCAATCCGGTCCTGGACGAACTGCGCGAACTGCAGAGCGAGACCAGCAGCCAGACCGGCGTGGCCGCGGCCTACCGCACCCGCGACGGCGAGGCCGGCCTGGGCCAGCTGGACGACCTGCAGGTGCCGATGGAAGGCCGCTTCTCCGTCGGCGACGGCAAGCTGCGGGTGGCGGTGACCCCGACCATCCTCGATGCCGGCACGCTCGGCCTGGACTACGGCATCGCCAGCCGCTTCGGCGGCGGTCCGCAGGCGGCCCTGGCCGGCGCGCTGTCGGCCGACCGCGAGCCGGTGGACGAACTGGTCGGTTCGAGCCTGTTCCAGACCCTGCTGACCCGCGGCGACACCAACGCCACCCGCAACCTGATCTATGACGCGGCGCTGGCGAGCGGGCGCTTCCAGGAGCTGTTCAACCAGACCGACGGAGCGCTGACCAATGCCGCGCGCCGCGCCGCCGCCCTGGCCGCGCTGTACCAGGAGCCGCTGCCGTCGTTCATCCTCGCGCGCGACCTGGCCAACACGCCGATCTCGCAGATCGCCAGCCAGATCCTTGGCAACGCCTCGCTGGCGCGCGGACTGACGGCCGGGGAGCAGGCGCAGCTGCAGGGCCTGGCCCGCGGCGCCAGCGGCGCGCAGACGCCACTGTCGTTCCAGGACACGCTGTACGCGATGGTGGCCAACGCCGCCGGCGCGCGTCCGGTCGGCAGCCAGGACGCCAGCGGCGCGGGCGTGGCCATCGGCTACGAGCAGGGCGGCTTCCGCGCCGACATCGGCTCGACCCCGCTGGGCTTCGGCCAGTCGCAGGTGGTGGGCGGGGTGGGCTACCGCGGCCAGGCCGGCGACTCGCTGACCTGGGGCGCGTCGGTCTCGCGCCGCCCGGTCACCGACAGCCTGCTGTCCTTCGCCGGCGTGGAGGATCCGCGCACCGGCATGCAGTGGGGCGGGGTGACCGCCACCGGCGTGCGCCTGGACGGAACCATCGACAGCGGCGTGATCGGCACCTACGCCAACCTCGCCTGGCACCGCCTCGAGGGCGAGAACGTGGCCGCCAACGACCGCCAGGAGGCGAGCGTGGGTGTCTACGTGCATGCGCTGGAGACCGCGAACCAGTCGCTGACCGCCGGCCTGAACCTCACCGCCATGCGCCATGACCGCAACCTCAGCGGCTTCACCTATGGCCACGGCGGCTACTTCAGCCCGCAGCAGTATTTTGACCTGGGCTTCCCGGCCCACTGGAACGGCCGCAGCGCCAGCCGCCGGCTGGCCTGGCAGGTCGATGCCAGCGTCGGCGTGCAGCACTTCAAGGTCGACCAGGCGCCGTATTTCCCGGACGACCCGGAGCTGCAGCGGGCCGCCTACGAGGCCGCCTCGCTGGCCGCGATGCTGGGGCTGACCCCGGAGTACGTGGAGCCGGTGTACCTGGGCCAGACCAAGACCGGGCTGTCCTACAACCTCAGCGCGGCGGCCGAGTGGCAGCTGTCGCGCCAGCTGTTCCTGGGCGGGCGCATGGACTTCAACAACGCCCGCGACTACCGCCAGTTCGGCACCAACCTGTACCTGCGTTTCCTGCTCGACCGCTATGGCGGGGTGATCGGACGCCAGCCGCAGCCGGTGCGCTCGCCGTACGCGACCAGCGACTGAGCACGTCGATGACGACGGCTGCCGGACCTGGTCTGGCAGCCGTTTTTTTTGCGCGCTGTCCCGGTGCGAGTGCCCGGCGGCCGGCCATTGCCAGGCGTGGCAGCTTCGACCGGTTCCCGGGAACGTAGGGCATCGCGTGCGGACTGCGGACGCGCGGCGCGGGATCGCACCCAGGCGCCGCTGCACAGGAACGCGGTCGTTGCGGCGGCCCGGGAGGCCAGTCGGCCGCCTTCAGTCCGCCGGCATCGCCAGGACCGTGATTTCCTCGCGGTCGTGATAAAGCTGGCGTGCCCGCACGGTCAGCGGGCGGCCGGCCTGGGCCTGGAACAGGTCCAGGCACAGGCGGGTCTCGTGCCAGCGCTTCTTCATCGGCAGCTTGAGGTTGAACACCGCCTGCCGGCACCAGCCCTCGGCGAACCACTGCGCCATGCGCGCGGCGACGCGGATCGGCTGCTCGACCATGTCGCACACCATCCAGTCCAGCGGCTGCGCCGGCTTCCAGTGGAAGCCGTCGGCGCGCAGGTGCTCGACCAGCCCGGTGTCCAGCACGTGCTGGCGCAGCGGGCCGTTGTCGACCGAGGTCACGCGCAGGTGGTGGCGGGTGAGGACCCAGGTCCAGCCGCCGGGCGCGGCGCCCAGGTCGGCGGCGGTCATGCCCGGGCGCAGCAGGCGCTCGCGCTCACTGCCGTCGAGCATGGCCATGAACGCCTCCTCAAGCTTCAACGCCGAGCGCGAAGGCGCTTCCGGATGCAGCTTCAGGCGCGGGATGCCAAGCGGCCACGGCGAGCTGTCGCGCGGATCAGCCACGGCCAGCAGCACGTGGTCGCCAGCGAGGAAACACACATGCAACCGCGGCAGGCGCGGGTCCTCCTTCGCCGACAGCAGGCCAGCCTTGCGCAGTGCCGGGCGCAGCGCATTGCCGAAGCTGCGCGCCAGCCCGGACAGCGGCTTGCCCGCGTCCGAATCCGGATGCTCCACCCACACGTCGCCGGCGCGCAGGTCCGCCGGCAGTGCCGCCAGCAGCGGGGTCAGCCGGTCCTTGGGATCCAGCCCGCGCAGCTCGCCCAGCAGGCGCAGCTTCTGCCGCGCGAACACCAGCTCGCTGAAGGGCAGGGCGCGGGCCAGGACGCGCGCGTCGGCCGCGTCGCCGGTGACGAACAGCACGTAGCCGTCGTCACGGCTGGCACGCGCGTAGCCGGCAATGCCGGCGGCCGCGGCACGCTCGCCCAGTTCGGCGGCCAGTTCCGGCTCGAAGCCCTGGCGGCAGTAGCCCAGCAGGCCGTTCATCGGGGTGCCGCCGGAAATGCCTGGGTCGACATCAGTAGGACTCGCCGCCGCTTTCGCCGTAGGTGCGCAGCACCGCGCGAGCCTCCTCGCGCAGAATGTCGCAGCGCAGCTCGATGCCGCGGCGCGCCAGTTCGCCGGTCCAGTCCGCCGGCAGCGGGCCTTCGTCGCACTCGGTCAGTTCCATCACGTCGCCGGCGCGGGCGCCGATCAGCAGGCGGTCGATGCCGGCCCAGATCGTGGCGCCATAGCACTGGCAGCACGGCTGCGACGAGGTGGCCAGGGTGACCGGCGAAATCACGTCGTTGAGCCGGGGCGTCTGCAGGCGCTGCTGGGCCAGCATGTAGGCCATGTTCTCCGCATGCGCCAGCGAGGTCATCTGCGGCAGCACCCGGTTCACGCCCGCGGCGATCACCCGGTGGTCCGGCCCGAACACCACCGCGCCGAACGGTCCGCCACTGCGCGCTTCCACATTGCGCCGCGACAGCTCGATCGCCAGCGCGACCTTGTCCTCGTCGGAGGCATACGTGGCGGTCGGATCGAGGGCCTCGTGGATCCAGACCGGGAGGGTGAGGTGGACCTGTGCGGGGAGCATGGCAACCGTGCGGGGGAAAACGGACGGGCAGTGTATCGGCCGGCCACCGCCGGGGCTAACCGGCGTGCGCCGGAACCTCGCGCGGTGCATGCAGGGCCGTGCACCACAGCACGCCGGCGAGCAGGCAGGCCACGGCCGCCACCTCCAGCATGCCGGGCAGGCGCCACTCCCAGAGGAAGCCGTAGAGCAGGGCGAACAGGGTCTCGAACACGATCATCTGCCCGGACAGGCTCAAGGGCAGGCGTCGGCTGGCCGCGTTCCAGAACCCGTTGCCGATCACCGAGGCGAACAGCGCCAGCGCACCGGACACCGCCAGCAGCCGCAGCCAGCCACTGGCGTCATGCGCGGGGGCGCTCCACAGCAGTGCCAGCGGCGCCAGCAGCAGGGCCAGGCCGCCGGTGGCCACGCCGGTCAGCAGCGACCAGTCGCGGCTGGAGATCTCCGGCCGCTGCGCCAGCCAGCGCGCGTTGCCCACCGAATAGGCCGACCACGAGGCCAGGGCGCCGAGCGCGCAGGCCAGGCCGATGACCGTGCCGGTGGCGTCGCCGGACAGGCCGCGTCCGCCGCGCACCGCATCGACGGCCACCAGCGCCATGCCCAGCACCGACAGCGCGCAGGGCCCGGCCAGTG
>JAEWAG010000388.1 GCA_023391775.1 Pseudomonadota bacterium
CCCGCAACAAGGCCAGCGCCGCCAAGGCTGCCGCCGGCGAAGGCGAGGCGATGGCCAAGGCCGAAGCCGAAGTCGCCGAGAACGAAGCCGTCGAGCGCGACGCCGCGGTGTAATCCCGCCGCAACCGGGCCGGCGCCGCGAATCCCCGGCCCGGCCCGCCAGGTCGAGGCGTCGCAACGCGCATGACGTCACGAGGGCGTCTTGTTCCTTTCTTCAAATATGGCGTTTCCCCCCTCGCAACGCGGGGGGCACCGCTTTACAAACATCCGAGGTTTACGCAATGGCTGAAATCACCGCTTCCCTGGTCAAGGAACTGCGCGAGCGCACCGGCGCCGGCATGATGGAATGCAAGAAGGCCCTGACCGAAAACAACGGCGACATCGACGCCGCGGCCGAGTGGCTGCGCAAGTCCGGCCTGGCCAAGGCTGACAAGAAGGCCGACCGCGTGGCCGCCGATGGCCGCATCGCCGTGGCCCAGGACGGCGGCAAGGCCGTGCTGGTCGAGATCAACTCCGAGACCGACTTCGTCGCCAAGGACGCCAACTTCCTGGCCTTCGTCGACGCCGTCGCCCAGGCCGCCCTGGCTTCCGGCGCCGCCGACATCGAGGCCCTGAAGGGCGCCAGGCTGCCGTCCGGCGAAACCGTCGAGGAAGCCCGCGCCGCGGTGATCGCCAAGGTCGGCGAGAACGTGCAGGTGCGCCGCCTGAGCCGCATCGACAGCGCCGAGAACGTCGCTGCCTACGTGCACGGCGGCCGCATCGGCGTGCTGGTCGAGGTCAAGGGCGGCGACGCCGAGCTGGCCCGTGGCATCGCCATGCACGTGGCGGCCATGAACCCGCCGCACATCAAGGCCTCCGACGTCCCGGCGGACTTCATCGCCAAGGAGAAGGAGATCGAGCTGGCCAAGATGTCGGACAAGGACAAGAGCAAGCCGGCCGACATCCTGGAGAAGATCATCTCCGGCAAGATCGCCAAGATCGTCAACGAGGTGACCCTGTACGGCCAGCCCTACGTGCTGGACACCAACCAGAGCGTCGAGCAGGCCCTGAAGGCCGCCGGCGGCGACGTGCTGCGGTTCGAGCGCCTGGTCGTGGGCGAGGGCATCGAGAAGAAGGAAGACGACTTCGCCGCCGAGGTGATGAAGCAGGCCGGCCTGGCCTGACCGGTTCCCGCCGGTACGTCTGCAGAAAGCCGCGGCCCGTCCGCGGCTTTCTGCGTTAAAGGGGACAGGATCGCGGCCGATACCCGTAGCGGAGGCAGGTCATGCGTGCATGACCGCCATGTTGCCGGCTGCGGGCCCCAGGTCCGTGGCGGCGGTTTCATCCACAGCCCCGAGACGATGCATCCGGACTTCGAAGCCAGCCTCCTGCACTGCCGCAACCTGCCCTCTCCGCCGGCGATCGCGCTGCGGATCATCGAGCTGGCCCAGGACCCGGACGTGGACCTGGCCGCCGCCGCGGCGGTGATCGCGATGGACCCGGCGCTCAGCGCCCGCCTGCTGCGGGTGGCCAACTCCCCGCTGTACGCGGGCCGGCGGCGGGTCGAGACCCTGGCCCAGGCCATGACCATGCTGGGCCTCAACGCCACCCTCAGCCTGGCCCTGGGCTTCTCCCTGGCCCGCGAGCTGCGCGCCACCGACGGCGCGGCGGCCGAACAGGAGCGCATCTGGAAGCGCAGCGTGCTGTCGGCCCTGGCCGCGCGCCTGCTGGGCGCCCACGCCGGCGTGGAGCGGCTGGAGGACCTGATGCTGGCCGGCCTGCTGCAGGACATCGGCGCCCTGGCCCTGCTCCAGGCCAGGCCCGATGCCTGGCTGGCGCTGCAGGACGGCAGCGGCATCCCGGTACCGCTGGAGCGAGAGCGCGAGACCTTCGGCGGCGACCATGCAGAGGCCGGAGCCTGGCTGGCCGGGCACTGGCAGCTGCCGCCCTACCTGTGCCAGTCCATCGCCGGCAGCGAAGCGCCGCCCAGCCCGGCCGACCCTTTCCAGGCCTGCGTGGTGGCATCCGGCGCGGTCGCCACCCTGTGGCTGGCCAGCGGCGACGCCGATGGCACCCTGCGCTGCGCCGCGGAAGCGCGCATCCATGCCGGCGGCATCGGCGGGCCGGGCACCCTCGACAGCCTGCTGGCCCAGATGGCCTCGGCGGTGGATGGCTTCACCGCCCTGTTCGACATGCGTATCACCCAGCCGCTGCACCTGCAGGCGATCATCGAGCAGGCCCGCGAACTGCTGGTGCTGCGCAACCTGCGCCAGATCCAGGAAGCCACCCGCGCCCGCCGCGAGGTCGACGCCTCGGAGGAGCGCATCCGCCGCCTCACCGAGCAGTCGCGCCGCGACCCACTGACCGGCGTCTACAACCGGCTGCAGCTGGAAGACGTGCTCGAGCGCCAGTTCGCGGCCGCGGTGGAGGCCGGCCAGCCGCTGTCCATCGCCTTCGTCGACCTGGACGACTTCAAGCAGATCAACGACCGCCACGGCCACCTGGTGGGCGACCAGGTCCTGCGCCAGTTCGCCCAGGCCCTGCAGCGCATGCTGCGCGGTACCGACCTGGTCGCGCGCTACGGTGGCGAGGAGTTCCTGGTGGTGCTGGGCCAGTCCAACGAGACCGCCGCGGCGCGGGTGCTGCAGCGGATCCTCGACGAAACCTCGCGCACGCCGATGGCGGTGGTCGACGGCCACCCGCTGTACGTCACCTTCTCCGCGGGCCTGGCCACGCGCGAAGGCCGCGACAGCCCGTTCGGCGACGCGCGCAGCCTGCTGCAGGCCGCGGACCAGGCGCTCTACGAGGCCAAACGGCGCGGCCGCAACCGCGTCGGCCAGCACGGGCACTGAAACAAAGCGGCGCGGACGACCGGGATTCCGCTAGAATCCCCGCGTTTGCCCCTACCAAGCCCGAGGCCCCAATGTCCCAGCTCGCCCATCGCCGGATCCTTCTGAAACTCTCGGGAGAAGCGCTGATGGGGTCGGAGGACTACGGCATCGACCCGGCGATGATCACCCGCATCGCCGGCGAGGTCATCGAAGCGCGCGAGGCCGGTGCCGAGATCGCCCTGGTGATCGGCGGCGGCAACATCTTCCGCGGCGCCGGCCTGGCCGCCGGCGGCATGGACCGGGTGACCGGCGACCAGATGGGCATGCTGGCCACGGTGATCAACGCCCTGGCCATGCAGGACGCGCTGGAGAAGCTCGGCGCCAAGGTCCGGGTGATGAGCGCGATCAAGATCAACGACGTGTGCGAGGACTACATCCGCCGCCGCGCCGTGCGCCACCTGGAGAAGGGCCGCATCGCGATCTTCGCCGCCGGCACCGGCAACCCGTTCTTCACCACCGACTCGGCCGCCGCCCTGCGCGCGATCGAGATCGACGCCGACCTGCTGCTGAAGGCGACCAAAGTCGACGGCGTGTACGACAAGGATCCGAAGAAGCACGCCGACGCCGTGCGCTTCGAGGAGCTGGACCACAACGAGGTCATCGCCCGCGACCTGCAGGTGATGGACACCGCCGCCTTCGCCCTGTGCCGTGACCATGGCATCCCGCTTCGGGTCTATGACCTGTCGGTGCCGGGCAACCTGATGGCGATCCTGCGCGGCGAGCCGATCGGCACCCTGGTCCGCGCCCGCCGCTGATCGGCGACCCGCCTCCCCTCCCCGACCCCATGCGCCGGCC
>JAEWAG010000110.1 GCA_023391775.1 Pseudomonadota bacterium
GGGCAACCGGTATAATCGCCAGCCCGCCCACCAGGGCGGACGTTTTTCCCGGGGTATAGCGCAGCCTGGTAGCGCACTTGTCTGGGGGACAAGTGGTCGTCGGTTCGAATCCGGCTACCCCGACCAAATCTGTATGGAACAACGGCCTGGACCACGCGGTTCGGGCCGTTTTTCTTTGCGTCCGTTACGCTGCAACCCTGCCGTTTCGTACACCCGCTTGTCTCGTCGATTCCACCGGCTTACCACCGGGTGGAACGCCCGTCATAGCCCCTGGCATGCGGGCCCTCGGCCCCGCGTGCTGCAAGGGCGACCGACTGCGCGCGCACCACTGGGTCTCCCGGACGCGCGCGCCGTATCGGCCGGACGTGGTGCCTGCGTATGCTTGCGCCGGCCTAGAGGAGACACGACATGCGGCGATGGTCGAGCTGGATCGGGATGGTACTGGTGGCCGCGGTGGGCATGTCGCCGGCGCGGGCGCAGGAATCGCTGGACGCGCAGGGGGCCGGTTCCATGCCGGATCCCGGCTCCGTCGCGGTGGTGGAGATGGATGCGGTGCAGGTCAGCGGCGTGCAGCCGGGTCCTGGCCTGTGGCAGGTCAGCCGCGGCGACCACGTGCTGTACATCCTCGGGACGCAGTCGCCCTTGCCGCGCGACATCCAGTGGCAGTCGGACGAGGTCCGCCAGGTCCTGGCCGAGGCCGGTGTCGTCCTGGGCGGGCCGGGCGTGAGCGTCAGCGCCGATGTCGGCCTGCTTCGCGGCCTGACCCTGGTGCCGGCGGCACTAAGGGCGCAGCGCAATCCCGACGGAGCGACCCTGGACGAACTGCTGCCGCCGGAGGTCAACGCGCGCTGGAGCCGGCTAAAGGCGCGCTACCTCGGCCGCGCGCGGGGCGTGGAGAAGAAGCGCCCGGCCATCGCCGCGTACGAGCTGTATCGCGCCGCGCTCAAGGAGCACGGCCTGCGTGGCGGTGGCGTGGTGCAGCCGGTGATCGACGGGCTGGCGAAAGCGCGCGGCCTGGAACAGGTCTCGATCGTGCTGAAGGTGGAGGTGGCGGATCCACGCAAGGCCCTGGCGGAGTTCCGGGGCGAGGCGATGCGGCCGCAGGACCTGCAGTGCTTCGTGCGCACCCTGGACCTGGTGGAACACGGCCTGCCGCAGGTGGCGCGCCGGGCCGGCGCATGGTCCACCGGCGATCTGGCCGCGCTGCGTGCCATGCCTGAAGCCGGAAGCCAGGTGCGGGCCTGCCTGGAAGCGTGGGCGCAGACCGACACCGCGCGCCGGCGCGGGTTTACCGATATCGAGGCGCGCGTGCGTGAGCGCTGGCTGGAGGCGGCGCTGGCCGCGCTGGCGGAGCATCGGGTCTCGTTTGCGACCCTGCCGATCGAGAGCCTGCTGTACGGGCACGGCGGCTTCGTGCAGGGCCTGGAGGCGCGAGGCTACGTGGTCAGTGCACCGGACCAGGCCACCTCGGCGGATGACGAGGTGGACGTCGCGGAACAAGCGGATTCGCAGCTCCCTGCAGCAGGACCGGGCTGACCCGTCCTTAGTCCAGGCATTGCCGGTGCGCGGTCCGGCAACGCCGCAGCCCTCAGGCCCCGGCGGCGCGGGGCAGGGTGGCGGAGGCCAGTTGCGGCCAGCGGCGCAGCACCGCGGCGCGGATGCCTGCCGCATCGATACCGGCCTCGGCCAGCAGGTCCTCGCGGCTGGCGTGGTGCTGGAACGCATCCGGCAGGCCGAGCTGCAAGACCGGCACGACCACGCCTTCGGCATTGAGCAGCTCGGACACACCCGAGCCGGCGCCGCCGGCGACCACGTTGTCCTCGACCGTCACCAGGCCCTCGTGGCTGCGTGCCAGTTCCAGCACCAGTTCGCGGTCCAGCGGCTTGATGAAGCGCATGTTGACCACGGTCAGGTCCAGCTCCGCGGCCACCGCCTCGGCGGCGGCCACGGTGGCGCCGAACGCCAGCACGGCCACGCCCTTGCCATTGCGGCGCAGCTGGGCCTTGCCGATCGGCAGTGTGTCCAGGGTCGGCTCCACCGCCACGCCGGGGCCGGTGCCGCGCGGGTAGCGCACCGCGGCCGGGCCGGCATGGCGCAGGCCGGTGCTCAGCATCTGCCGGCACTCGTTCTCGTCGGCCGGGGCCATCACCACCATGTTCGGCACGCAGCGCAGGAAGCTCAGGTCCAGGTTGCCGGCGTGGGTGGCACCGTCCGGGCCGACCACGCCGCCGCGGTCGACCGCGAACAGCACGTCCAGGTTCTGCGTGGCCACGGCATGCACCAGCTGGTCGTAGCCGCGCTGAAGGAAGGTGGAATAGATCGCCACCACGGGCTTGGCGCCCTGGGTGGCCATGCCGGCGGCCAGGGTCACCGCGTGCTGCTCGGCGATGGCCACGTCGAAATAGCGCTGCGGGTACTCCTTGGAGAACCGCACCAGGCCCGAGCCCTCGCGCATCGCGGGGGTGATGCCCAGCAGGCGCGGCTCGGCGGCGGCTGCGTCGCACAGCCAGTCGCCGAACACGTCGGTATAGGTCGGCTTCTTCGCGCCCGGCTTGGACACCAGGCCCTTGGTCGGGTCGAAGGGGCCGACGGCGTGGTAGCCGATCTGGTCGCCTTCGGCGAGCTCGTAGCCCTTGCCCTTGGTGGTGATCACGTGCAGCAGCTGCGGGCCCTTGAGGCCCTTCAGCGTGCGCAGGGTGTCGACCAGCGCCTTCATGTCGTGGCCGTCGATCGGGCCGGTGTAGTGGAAGCCCATTTCCTCGAACAGGGTGGACGGCACGAACATGCCCTTCCAGTGCTCTTCCCAGCGGCGCACGAAGCGCGCCGGCGGCTTGTTCTTGTCGCCGAGCAGCTTCTTGCCGCCCTCGCGCAACCTGTTGAGGGTGGCGCTGCCGGTCATGCGGCCGAGCATCTTGGTCAGCCCGCCGACGGCCTCGGAGATCGACATCCGGTTGTCGTTGAGGATGACCAGCAGGTTCGGCTCTTCCTCCATGCCGCCGGCATGGTTGAGCGCCTCGTAGGCCATGCCTGCGGTCATTGCCCCGTCGCCGATCACCGCCACGACTTTGCGATCGTCACCGGCCTGCTGCAGGGCGATGGCCATGCCCAGCGCCGCGGAGATCGAGGTGGAGGAATGGCCGACGCCGAAGGTGTCGTACTCGCTCTCCTCGCGCTTGGGGAACGGCGCCACGCCGTCCTTCTGCTTGACCGTGTGGATCCGGTCGCGGCGCCCGGTGAGGATCTTGTGCGGGTAGGTCTGGTGGCCCACGTCCCACACCAGCTGGTCAGCCGGGGTCTGGAACATGTAATGCAGGGCCACGGTGAGTTCGACCACGCCCAGGCCGGCGCCGAAGTGGCCGCCACTGCGGCCGACCGATTCGATCAGGTAGGCGCGCAGCTCTTCGGCGACCGCGGACAGCTCGGCCTCGTCGAAGCGGCGCAGGTCCGCGGGCGAGTCGATGCGGGCGAGCCGCGGATAGCGTTGTGAGTCGATCATCGTGGCCGGAAAACCATACGGTGGCCCATTTTCCTCCCCCGGAGCGTGACGGGGCAAGCAAGCCTTCCCCCGGGCGCGTCCGCGAAGCTCCGTGGAGCTGTCCGGCCGAGGCGCGCGGGGCGCATTCGGCGGGAGACAAGGCAGGCGCTGGCGACGTTTCGCCGGCACCGGAGGCACTCCCGCACAACACGCAGCGTGGAGCACCGGAATCGCCCTCGATGTTGCCCTGCAGCGTGGCCGCGCCGCCGGCCGCTCAGGGCGACAGGCGCGAGCGCCGCGGAAGCTGCGCGCGCAGGAAGGCCATCTGGTCGGCGAGGATGTTGCGGTTGGACAGGATCAGGTGCTCGATCCAGCTGGGGCGGTACGGCACGGCCAGCAGCGGCATATGCGCCTGGTGCGGGGTGCGGCTGCCCTTGCGGGAGTTGCAGTGGAAGCACGCGGTGACCACGTTCTCCCAGATGTCCAGGCCGCCGCGCGAGACCGGGATGACGTGGTCGCGGGTCAGCTGCGGCCGCGCGAACTGCTGGCCGCAGTACAGGCACAGGTAGGAGTCGCGCGCGAACAGGGCGGGATTGGACAGCACCGGGGTGGGATCCAGCGCCCGTGCGCGGGCGTGGCCGCGGGTGGCCACGATCGGATGCAGTTCGATGACGCTGCGCGTACCGGTGCCGCGGTTGACGCCGCCGTGTACGCGCATGCAGGGAGTGCCGAGGGTCCAGGCGACCGCATCGCGGGCATAGAGGCAGGTCGCGTCCTGCCAGTGGATCCATTCCATCGCCCGGCCATGGGCGTCCAGGGAAAGCACCCGTGGCGCATTGGCCGGCTTCAGGGACGAAGATGCCGCGTCCGCCGGTACCGGAGTCCCGGCGAAGACCGGATCCAGCGTTGCACTGTCCGTCTCCATCGGGATCCAAGCTTATACCCGAATGATGACGGATTGGCGAAGCCCTTCAGCGCAGCACGCCGTCCAGTCCGGGCGCCGGGCTGAGCGAGCTGCGCGCACCCAGTTCGAAGCTGCGCGGCCTGCCGGCTTCGTCCGGCGTGGCGCTGACGCTGCCCTCGAGCCGGTAGGAGAGGGCACGGCGGCTGGCCAGGGCATCGGCCACGGCCAGCCGGGCGGTGGCCTGCGGGGGCCGCGGGGCCCGGCCGCCGTCGGCGGCCGCGG